>JAFVSB010000067.1 GCA_017503945.1 Clostridia bacterium | reverse complement strand
GCACTTGAAAAGCTCGGCATCACAGAGGGTGACCCCGTGCAGATGTATGAGGTTGAATTTGACTATATAAAATAATGGCTCTAAAACGCCCTAAATGTTCAATTTTGATTGACATCGGGGCGCTTTTTTTGTATAATAAAATAGTGTATGTTACTATGAAAGAGAGTGTGCAGCAGTATGCTTACAAGCAAACAAAGGGCATATTTAAGAAGCCTTTCCAATAAACTCGAGCCCATTTTTCAGGTGGGCAAGGGCGGTGTCAATGACAATCAGCTAAAGCAGATTGATGAGGCTTTAGAAAAAAGAGAGCTCGTCAAGGTGCATGTGCTTGAAAATGCACTTCTTGATACGCGCGAGGTGTGCAATGAGGTGGCAGATGCGCTCGGTGCCGAGCCTGTGCAGGTTATTGGCAAAAAGTTTATAATATATAAAGAATCAAGAGACAATAAAAGAATAGACCTCAAAGATGCCGAGCTCTCCGATACTGCGCGCATGCGCAAAAGAGCAGCCCAGGCTAACCAAAAGGCCAAACCCAAAGCCTCAAAACCCAATCGCTTTGAAGCCGGCAAGCAAGGCAAAAAATTTGGTGCCGAAATTCTTCGTGCAAGGCGGTCGAAATAAATGCAAAAGCCAATTGGTGTGCTTGGCGGCACATTCAATCCTGTTCATAACGGTCATCTTGCCATGGCAAGAGCAGCACTGCTTCAGTGCAATCTGTCAAAGGTGATATTTTTGCCAAACGGTAATCCTCCGCACAAAATAGGGGAGGCTATAGCTTCGCCTGAGCATCGTCTTAATATGGTGAAGCTTGCCATAGACGGCACCGATGCTTTTGAAGTGTGTGACTATGAGCTAAACAGAGCCGAGCCGTCATACACTGTGCACACCAATCGTGAGTTTAAGCGCAGGTATGATTGCCCTGTGCATTTCATCATTGGCGCCGACTCTCTCTACACTCTTTCCAAATGGTATTGCTATGAGGAGCTCGTCAGAGAATGCAGCTTCATTGTGGCCGACAGGCAAAGCCGGTATGGCTCTGATGTGGCAAAGGCGTGCAGAGAGCACAACCAAAAAGGCGGCAGTGCTATTCTTCTTTCCATGAGCGCTATTGATGTCACATCCACTGATATCAGACTCATTTTAAAAAACGGCGGCGATGCATCAAAGTATCTTCCAAGCTCTGTTGATGAATATATCAAAGCTCACAACCTATACCAAACGGAGGTTTAAAATGACTATAGACGAAATACGCGCGAAGCTCAAAATAGCTCTTGACGAAAAGCGCTTCAATCATTCTCTCGGTGTGGTGCAATCTGCCGTGGAGCTTGCCCGTCACTACGGCGCCGATGTCCACAAAACTGCCCTTGCGGCGCTTTTGCATGATTGTGCCAAAAACTATTCATACGAAGAGATGTTTGAACTGTGTGAGCGCTTTGGAGTGGAGCTCGACGAAACCACCAAAGCCTCCCCCGGTCTTATTCATGGCTTTTTGGGTGCAGTCATTGCCGACAAATACTATGGCGTGTCTGATGGCGAGATTTATGATGCCATATATTATCACACTGTGGGCAAACCCAACATGAGCCTGCTCACCAAGATTATCTACATAGCCGATGGCATCGAGCCGGGCAGAACCTACGAGGGCGTGGAGCAAATCCGCGATATGGTGTTTCATGACATTGACCGGGCTTTGGTGCTTCAGATTGACTACACCATCCGTTCGGTAATAAGCCGCGGAGGCTTGCTTCACACCAACACCATAGAAACAAGAAACTACTATTTGCGTCAAAAACAAATCAAGGTGAAATAAAAATGAAAATTTTAAGTCCTGCATTGAAATTATATATCAAAGCAACTGCATGGTTTATGGCTATTTTTGCCTCCATTGCAATTGTTTTTATGCCCCTTATGCCAACTTTTCTGAGCCTGATGGGTTTTCAGTCTTTCTTTGGCATCACATTTTCGGGCGAAACAGAGCGCACCTATGTTAATGTGCTCATGATGGGGCTCGACAAAGAGGAAACCCGAAGCGATGTAATGATGATAGCTCAGCTAAACTTAGAGAACAATTCGGTAAATGTGCTTCAGATTCCGCGCGATACCTACATTCAGAACAATCGCTATGACAAAAAGATAAATTCTGCCTATGGCGCAGGCGGAGCCGAAAAATCAATTCAAGAGGTGCAGACTCTTGTTGATATCGACATCGATAAATACGCCATAGTCACCACCGATGGCTTTCGTGATGTTATCGATGCAGTAGGCGGCATATATTACGACATCCCGCAGGACATGGACTATGACGACCCCCTGCAGGATTTGCACATTCATCTCAAGGCGGGCTATCAGCTCCTCGATGGTGACAAAGCCGAGCAGTATGTGCGCTGCCGCTATATTTATCCCACAGGTGACCTTGGAAGGGTGGAGGCTCAGAGTGATTTTCTAAAGGAAGCCTTCAAGCAGATTACCGAGCGCTACAAAGCAGGCGATGATGTTGACACCGAGCGCCTTATCACCACTCTTGGTGACATGGTCGACACCAATTTCACCCTTGCCGAAATGCTAAAATATGCACCATATCTTTTAAGTGTGAACATGGACCACCTCAACATCATGATGCTCGAGGGCAGTCCTGAATACCGCAATCACATTTCATACTTCATAGCCGACAAAGCCAAAAATGAAAAGCTTGTGCGTGAATATTTCACCCCTGAGATTTCCGAGGCAGACCTTAGTGAAATCAAAGCAAGAGACGAAGCCCTTGGCAGTGCATACACCGAGCATCTTACAAGCGATGCCCCCACAGCAGGCATTGATGCGTCGGAGATAAATGTGTATGTGTATGACTATTCGGGTACCGATGGTGAAAATGGCGAAGCGGCAGTCAAGGCTCTTAAAGAATCGGGCTACAAAGTGGTGGGCAGTGTGGTTGCCAAAACCGCCACAGCCGACAAGACATATTGCGTGAGCAGTGCGCAAAGTCAGCTGTCGTCAACTGTTGCATCGTCACTGGCGCTTGAGCACTATTACCTCAATCCCGATTATTCGCATCAGGCCGATGTTATATTAATTCTTGGAAAGGAAGATAAATAATGAATTC
Organism: Clostridia bacterium; assembly: GCA_017503945.1. GTDB lineage: Bacteria > Bacillota > Clostridia > UMGS1810 > UMGS1810 > RGIG1828. Next base: position 4,668 of record JAFVSB010000067.1, on the reverse strand, counting down.
CAAACAGAAAATGGAAGCTGTTGTAAAATGTATGGATTCCAAAAAAGCTGCCGATATCAAGGTGCTTGATATCAGCGCTGTTACCACCATGGCAGACTATTTTGTCATTTGTCAGGGTAATTCGGGCACACAGATGAAGGCCATAGCCGACGAGGTTGAAGAAAAGCTCTCCGAGCAGGGTGTTCAGCCCCTTGGCAGAGAGGGCATGAGCACCGCATATTGGATTTTGATGGACTATGGCGATGTTATTGTGCATATTTTCTCGAGTGAATCACGAGGCTTTTATTCCATCGAAAATCTGTGGTCAGATGCCACAGAAGTTGACATATCAAGCATCGTAACCGAAGATTAATATTAAGGAGTTGACATAAATGAATTACGATTTTGCCAAAATAGAACAAAAATGGCAGCAAAAATGGGAAGCCGACAAGACCTTCAAGGTTACAGAAGATGCCTCCAAACCCAAATACTACACTCTCGAGATGTTCCCGTATCCTTCGGGCAATCTCCACATGGGACATGTGCGCAACTATTCAATCGGTGATGTTGTAGCGCGCTACAAAAAGATGAACGGCTACAATGTGCTTCATCCCATGGGTTGGGATTCTTTTGGTCTGCCTGCCGAAAATGCAGCCATCAAACATGGTGCCAATCCCAAAGACTGGACATTTTCCAACATGGACAACATGCGCGACCAGCTCAAGAGCATGGGCATAAGCTACGATTGGGACCGCGAGCTTGCCACCTGTAAGCAGGACTACTACAAATGGACTCAGTGGATGTTTTTGCAGCTTTATAACAATGACCTTGCCTATAAGAAAAAATCCTATGTAAACTGGTGCCCTTCGTGCAAAACAGTGCTTGCAAATGAGCAGGTAGTAAACGGCAAGTGCGAAAGATGTAAAGCCGAGGTTGGCAAAAAAGACCTTGAGCAGTGGTTCTTTAGCATCACCAAATATGCCGACAGGCTCCTTGCCGACATCGACAAGCTAAGTGGCTGGCCCGAAAAGGTTAAGACCATGCAGGCAAACTGGATAGGCAAGAGTCATGGCGCCGAGGTAAACTTTAAGCTCGACGGCTCCGACACTGCCCTCACAGTATACACCACCCGTCCCGACACAATCTATGGCGTGACCTTCATGGTAATGGCTCCCGAAAGCCCCCTTGTTGAAGATATCATTGCAGGCTCCGACACCGAAAAAGAGTGCCGCGAGTTCATTCACAAAATGCAATTTGTAAAAGAGATGGACAGAGCCTCCACCGATGTTGAAAAAGAAGGTGTGTTCACAGGCCGCTATGCCATCAATCCGCTCACAGGCAAAAAAGTGCCTCTTTATCTTGCCAACTATGTGCTCATGGACTATGGCACAGGCGTGGTAATGGCAGTGCCTGCCCATGACCAGCGCGATTTTGAATTTGCACGCAAATACAATCTTCCCATCGATGTTGTCATCACTCCCGACGGCTCCGACATGAAAGGCTGTGACCTTACCGAGTCATTTGAAGCTGAAGGCATCATGATAAATTCGGGTGAGTTCAGCGGCATGAATAACCGCGAAGCTCTGCCCAAAATGATAGAATATATGAACGAAAAGGGCATAGGCGAAAAGAAAACCAACTTCCGTCTGCGCGACTGGCTCATTTCCCGTCAGAGATATTGGGGTGCTCCCATTCCCATTATCTACTGTGAGGATTGCGGCGCTGTGGCAGTGCCCGAGTCTGACTTGCCTGTAATTCTGCCCGAAGATGTGGAATTCACAGGTCAGGGTGAATCGCCGCTCACCACAAGCCCGAGCTTCAAGCACGCTCCCTGCCCCAAATGCGGCAAGATGGGCACTCGCGATATGGACACCATGGACACCTTCGTGTGCTCCTCGTGGTATTTCCTGCGCTATTGTGACCCCCACAATGACAAAATGCCCTTTGACAAAGAAAAAACCGACTACTGGATGAATGTAGACCAGTACATCGGCGGTGTAGAGCATGCAATTCTTCATCTTCTCTATGCCCGCTTTTTCACCAAAGCTCTTTATGATTTGGGTTATGTATCATGCGACGAGCCTTTTGAAAATCTGCTCACTCAGGGCATGGTGCTCAAAGACGGCACCAAAATGAGTAAATCACTCGGCAATGTAGTAAGCCCCGAAGAAATCATTGGCAAATACGGCGCCGACACTGCAAGACTTTTCATTCTCTTTGCAGCTCCCCCCGAGAGAGACCTTGAGTGGAGCGACACTGCAGTAGAGGGTTCATATCGTTTCCTCAACAGAGTGTTCCGCTATATTGATGACAACAAAGACAAAATCGACTTTGCTTCAACCTATGATGCGGCATCTCTCACCTCAGAAGACAAGGAGCTTCGCTACACTCTCAACTATGCCATCAAAAAGTGCACCGATGACATCGGCATCCGTTTCAACTTCAACACAGCCATCAGCTGCATCATGGAGCTTGTGAACGGCCTGTATGCATACAAAGGCACAAACAATGCACTCATTTCAGAAGCGACACGCGCGCTCATCATCATGCTTGCTCCATTTGTGCCTCACATCACCGAGGAGCTGTGGCAGATGACAGGCGGCGAGGGCAGTGTGCATGAACAATGCTGGGTGAGCTATGACGAAAAAGCTCTTGTAAAAGACGAGATTGAAATCATTGTGCAGATCAACGGCAAGGTAAAAGACAAAATGATGATTGCCACAGACCTCACCAATGACCAGATTCAGCAGATAGTTCTTGCAAATCCCAAGATTTCTGAATTTACATGTGATAAGACAATTGTCAAATTCATTGTTGTAAAAGGTAAGCTTGTTAATATCGTAGTAAAATAAATGCATCAAGAGCAAGCAGATATATCTCCGAAAACTGGCTTCAGCTACGCTTGCAGAGGTTTTCTCCGATATATCTGCTCGCCCCGTGTAATACTTAATGTAAAGGAGTTTTTGTATGAAAAAAGATAAGCTTTACGAAGTAAGACAAATCAGCACCATAAAAGAAATGCTCATTCAGAGTGCAGATATCTATGCCGACCGCAATGCATATCTTCGCAGGCTCAAACGCGGCGATAGCTACACAGGCGTTACATACGCCCAGTTCAAAGCCGATGTGTGGGCACTTGGCACAGGCTTTGCCAAAATAGGTCTTTCAGGCGGCAAGCGCATTGCCGTTATTGGTGAAAACCGCTATGAATGGGTGCTTTCATATCTTGCCTCTGTCAATGGCGACACCATGTTTGTGCCCATCGACCGCGAGCTTGCATCGGCCGACATCATCAATCTTTTGAAGATTGCCAAGGTGTCTGCAGTGGTGTATTCACCCAAGATTGCCTCCAAGCTCGAAGGCGCCAAAGCAGAGCTTGAAGGTCTTGAATTTATGATTTCAATGGATGCAACCGACGAAGCAGCTGACTATACCGTGGCTTCTCTTATGGCAATGGGCAAAGAAGCTATAGATGCAGGTGACACCACCTTTGAAGATATTGTAATCGACCCCAACGAGGCAAAAATCATGCTTTTCACCTCAGGCACAACTGCTCTTTCCAAGGGTGTGCTCCTTTGTCATCGCAACATCTGTGCTAACCTCATGGCTATGTGCTCAATGGTAAACATCACACCTGACGACACATTCCTTTCCATTCTGCCGCCGCATCACACCTATGAATCCACATGCGGCATTCTTGCTCCCATGTTCAGAGGTTCATGTGTGGCATTTAGCGATGGTCTCAAATACATTCCCAACAATCTTGCCGAAGCCAAGGTTTCTGTGCTTTTGGGTGTGCCTGCAGTGTTTGAGCTTCTCTACAAGCGCATATGGGCAGCTGCCCGCCAAAAGGGCATCGAAAGCAAGCTCAAAACAGGTCTCAAGCTCAGCAATGCACTGCGCAAGGTTGGCATCGACAAGCGCCGCACCATTTTCAAATCAGTGCATGACACATTCGGCGGCAATCTGCGCCTCTTTGTAAGCGGTGCTGCAGCAATCGACCCCGCTGTTGCCAAGGGCTTTCGTGATTTGGGCATTCTCTTTTTGCAGGGCTATGGCATCACCGAGTGTTCGCCCATAGTTACCCTCAACCGCGACATTAACTACAAAGACAATGCAGCAGGCTTGCCGCTAAACTGCCTTGAGGTCAAAATTGATAACCCCAACGCAGAGGGCATAGGTGAGATTATCTGCAAGGGCGACAATGTAATGCTTGGATACTACGAAAATGACGAAGAAACCGCCAAGGTTTTAAAAGACGGTTGGTTCTACACAGGCGATTTGGGTTATATCGACGAGGACGGATTTGTTATTATTTCCGGCAGAAAGAAAAACATCATCATCGATAAAAACGGCAAGAATGTGTATCCCGAAGAGCTTGAAACCTTCATCAACAAAAACGACTATGTGCTCGAGAGCATGGTATATGCTCATGAAGACGGCGATACATTCGAAATTCGCGCGCAGGTGTTCCCCAATATGGCAGAGATTGAGCAAAAGCTTGGTAAGGATGTAACAAGCGAGCAGATCCAGGAGCTTATGCAGTCAGTTATTGCCGAAGTCAACAAACGCAATCCCACATGGAAGTATATCCGCAAGGTGATTGTGCGCACCGAGGAGTTTGAAAAAACCACCACCCAAAAAATTAAGCGTTACGCTAAGAGTAATCAGGAATAAACAAAAAATGTG
>JAFVSB010000005.1 GCA_017503945.1 Clostridia bacterium | reverse complement strand
GATGGCTTCTTGCGCCCATGTGCCTATAAGGCCGGGGCCATAGTAAACTACTATGAGCTGAAGCATCAGCGGAGTGCCTCTTATAATCCAGATAAATGTTTTCACAAACCACTTGATGAACTTCACCTTGCACATCGAGCCAAAACTGATGACAAGGCCCAAGGGCAATGCAAAAAGGAGTGTGAGTATGAATATATTAAATGTGGTTTTGAAGCCTTCAAGAAGGCTCATTGTTACTTGTAGAAACATATTATACCTCTTAGCACAAAGCAAAGGCAATAGACCTAAAGCCTACTGCCATGCTTTGCAATTTATTGATGTGCAAATATTATTTTGTGCCGAGCATTGAGTTTGCCATGGTGATGTCAATGATGCATGCATCACTGGAACCACTTGTAACCTCTAAGAGGGCATCGGTCTGAGTGCCAACTTCAACTTTGTTAAAGCCGTTATCATCGGCTGCTGCAGCACCTGCAGAACCTGCTTCAACTGCAAATGAGAGGTCCTTCATGTCGGCAGGAGTTTTATACTCTTCGAGTTTGTCTTTGGCAAGAACAACAACCTGAGCATTCTTTACATATGCTTTAGAGCAGCTGGTGTTGTTGAGAACTTCTTCGGAGATGGTCATGCCATTCCAGATACAGTCGATTGATTTAGCTTCTAAAGCAAGGAATTTATTATCCCAATCGATTTCTACAAATTCAGCTTCAACGCCGAGTTTTTCACATACTGCAATTGCAAATTCAGTGTCGAAACCGGTCCAGTTGCCTTCTGTGTCTTTATAGTTCATGGGAGCATATTCGGTTATACCAATAACAAGCTTGCCATTTCCCTTTATGTAATCCAAATCAGCAACGGTTACTTCATCATTGCTCTTGGGCTGGGCATCTTCTACAAGGGTAAGCTCATATTTTTCAGCAAGAGCTGTGAGAGTGCCGTCTGCAGTGATCTCATCAATGATACCATCTACTGCAGCTACAACGTCAGAGCCTTTGCGGAAGCCTATGCCGTACTCTTCGCTGGTGAGTTCACATGCTATAGCAAGGTCATCATAGCTTGTCTGTCCGCTTTGGGTAGAACAAGCACCAAGGCACATAGCAACCATAATCATGGCTAAAATTGTGCAAATAATTTTTTTCATTTTATTTCTCTCCTTTAAAATTACTGACTAATTAAAAAGTCTTTATTATTTTATCACAGTAAACTGATAAAGTCAAGCTTTTTATTACTTCAAAAGCATAGGAATATAAAAGTATGCCAGAACCAAAATACCAAGCACAATTCTGTACCAGCCAAAAACCTTGAAATCATGTCGGCGAACATAGCTAACTAAGAATTTTACTGCAATCATTGAAACAACATATGCCATCACCATTGCCACAAGCAACAGTATCCATTCGTTTGATGTCATAATATAGTCATTGGTAACAATTTTAAGAAAGCTGACACCAAACATAACAGGGATAGCAAGGAAGAACGAAAACTCTGCAGCCAGCGGTCTGGAACAGCCAATGAGGATTGCTCCCAAAATGGTCGCCCCCGAACGAGAAGTACCGGGAATTATGGACAGCACCTGAAAAAGACCTATGAAAAGTGCAGTTTTGTAAGTGAGCTCATTCATTGTGGTGATGTGCGCCGATTTATTTCTTTTTTCTATGGCGATAAAGGCCACACCGTAAATTATGAGCATAACACTTACCACTACAGGAGTAGAAATGGAATCCATTGCATCGTTAAAGAGCAAGCCCAGCACTGCTGCAGGTACACATGCCACTATAACCTTAAACCACATTTGCCATGTGTCTTTCTTCTGCTGAATGGTTTTTGATGGAGCAAACGGATAGAGCTTGTTGAAATATATGATTGCTATTGCAAGTATGGCACCCAATTGAATCACATACAAAAAAATCTGTGAGTCAAAAAAATCACCCTTTTTTATGCCCATAAATTCATTAATTAAAATCATATGCCCTGTGCTGCTTATGGGGAGCCACTCTGTTATTCCTTCGACAAGGCCTAAAATAACAGCCTGAATCAGATTTATTAAATTCATAATACACCTCCAACTAATATCAAACGGATGCCATGAAGACATCCGTTTATCTGCCAATGCAGATTTTAAAATATTATCAGTCCATAGCAAAAAGCAACTCACCATATGTGGGATATGGCCAGAAATCGCGCGCGGTGTTAAGCTCGAGCTCATCGATGATTTCTCTGGCTTTTTCCATGAGTGACAAAACTTCTTGTCTGTAATACATAGCAAATTCTTCAAAATCTGCTTTATGTTCGCCTGCTTTACAAAGTGCTGCGTCGAGATTTGCAACCTCAGTATACAGTTGACCGCTCAACGAGGATAGTTTGCTTACCAGAGCCTCCTCAACAGTGGTATCAACAGTAGATATCAAGCTCTTTTTGGCAAGAGCTGCTTCGCTTAAAGAGTTGACATACTTGCTCACAGCGGGGAGAATATCCTTTTTGATGATATCGGACATAGTGCGGGCTTCAATGTTAATTGTTTTTGCATAGCTTTCAAGATATATTTCGCAACGGGAGCGAAGCTCTGTTTCAGAATATACTCCGTGAGCAGTAAACACATCTATATTCTTTTTGTCAAGCATATGAGGTATAGCCTCAGGGGTGCTGCTATAGTTGGATAGACCGCGTCTTTTGGCTTCACAAACCCATTCGTCGGAATAGTTGTTGCCATTGAATATGATGCGTTTGTGCTTCTTTATGGTTTTTTGGATAAGAAGGGCAAGTGATTTTTCAAAATCATCGCTCGCTTCAAGCTCATCGGCAAACTGCTTGAGAGATTCGGCAACTATGGTGTTGAGCACAGTGTTTGGACCTGCAACCGACAAAGAGGAGCCGACCATGCGGAACTCAAATTTGTTGCCCGTAAAGGCAAAAGGCGATGTACGGTTACGGTCGGTGGTGTCTTTTGAAAAGCTTGCAACCACATGAGCGCCTGTGAGCATTTTTTCTCTTTTCTTTTCGCTATAGGCTGCATCATTTTCCAAAGCTTCCAAAACAGCCTGGAGTTGATCACCAATGAAAATAGAAACTATAGCCGGGGGTGCTTCGTGAGCGCCAAGGCGGTGGTCATTGCCTGCACTTGCCACAGAAATACGAAGCATATCCTGATATTCATCAACAGCTTTGATAACCGCACAGAAGAACAAAAGGAACTGAAGATTATCGTGCGGAGCTTTGCCGGGGTTGAGCAAATTTATGCCATCATCGGTGGTGAGTGACCAGTTGTCATGCTTACCTGAACCATTTACACCCTTGAAGGGTTTTTCGTGAAGGAGACAAACCAAATCGTGCTTCAAGGCAACTTTTTTCATAAGCTCCATGGTAAGCTGATTGTGATCGCTTGCAATGTTGCCTGTGGTGAAAATGGGCGCGAGCTCATGCTGAGAAGGAGCAGCTTCGTTGTGCTTGGTCTTTGCTAAAACGCCAAGCTTCCATAATTCTTCGTCAAGCTCTTTCATAAATTCAGAAACTCTGGGCTTGATAACACCAAAGTAATGATCATCAAGCTCCTGCCCCTTGGGTGGCTTTGCACCAAAAAGAGTGCGGCCTGTGTATTTTAAGTCGGTGCGCTGTTCATAGAGTTTTTTGTCAATAAGAAAATATTCCTGCTCGGGACCAACGGTGGTGTACACATGATTAGTCGATGTGTTGCCAAAAAGCCTTAGTATGCGCATGGCCTGCACATTGATGGCCTCCATTGCTCTGAGTAGTGGAGTCTTTTTGTCGAGAGCTTCACCGCCATAGGAACAAAATGCGGTGGGTATGCAAAGAGTGCCGTCTTTGACAAAAGCATATGAAGTAGGATCCCATGCAGTGTAGCCTCTGGCTTCACAGGTTTCTCTGAGACCTCCCGACGGAAAAGACGAAGCATCGGGCTCCCCTTTGATAAGCTCTTTGCCTGAAAATTCCATGATGATTTTGCCATCATCTGATGGTGATATGAAACTATCATGCTTTTCGGCGGTGATACCAGTCATTGGCTGAAACCAATGTGTAAAATGAGTGGCACCCTTTTCGAGCGCCCAATCTTTCATGGCACTTGCCACAACATTTGCAGTTTCAAGACTAAGAGGCACACCGTCTTCAACAGTCTCTTTGAGGGTTTTGTATGTAGCTTTCGGCAGTTTGGAACGCATAACGCTATCGTTGAAAACCTGACTGGCGAAAATTTCTGTCACATCTGTCATTTAAAATCCTCCGTTCATAGTGGTATCATCAGCGCTATGATACCATATTATACTTATTGTATTATATAATGTCTTTATAAAAAAGTCAACCCAAAACCTGGAATTGAATTCACTTAATTTATATTACACAACTTATAAAATAATTAAAAAAATACTGGATTTTTCTTAAAATCAGTGCTATAATTAAGGAAATATTTTATTATCAGGAGGTTAACTTGATGAAAAGTTTAAAAGGTACTAAAACTGAAGCTAACTTGATGGCAGCATTTGCCGGAGAAAGCCAGGCAAGAAACAAATACACTTATTATGCAAGCAAAGCAAAAAAAGATGGTTATGTTCAGATTGCTGCTCTCTTTGAAGAAACTGCCAACAACGAAAAAGAGCACGCAAAAATCTGGTTTAAACTGCTCCATGACGGCATGCCTGATACTGAGGCCAATCTTCTTGATGCAGCTAGTGGCGAGAACTATGAATGGACTGAAATGTACGCTCAAATGGCAAAAGATGCACACGAAGAAGGCTTTGACCATATTGCCTATCTTTTTGAAGAAGTTGCCAAAATCGAAAAAGAACACGAAGAAAGATACAGAAAGCTTTTGGCAAATATTGAAGGCGGCATAGTATTTTCAAGAGATGAAGATATGATATGGCAATGTGGAAACTGCGGTCACATTGTGATTGGAAAAAAAGCTCCCGAAGAATGCCCCGTTTGCAATCATCCCAAGTCATATTTCCAGATTAAAGCCGAAAACTATTAATCACTTAAAAACTCCTCAGGAAATTTCCTGAGGAGTTTTTTTCATTAAATAAATATTATAATTATCTCTGAACACGACCTGAGCCGTCACCGCCAACGAGGTTATCTACCTCTGCGCGTGTTACAAGGTTCATATCACCGGGGATTGTGTGCTTGAGTGCAGATGCAGCAACACCATATTCGAGAGCATCTTTGAAGTTTTTGCCATCGAGCATGCCGCAGATTACGCCGCCTGCAAAGCTATCGCCGCCGCCTACACGGTCAACAATGGGGCTGATGCGATATTCTCTGGAATGATAGAATTCTTTGGTGTCACGAGAGTAAATGCAAGCTGACCAGCCATTGTCAGATGCAGAGTGAGACACACGAAGTGAAGAAATAACATATTCAAAATTGAATTTGGCTACCATCTGTTCAAAGATGCTCTTGTAGCCTGCAAGTTCGAGTTCACCGCTTGTAACATCTGTGTCACCGGGTTTGAAGCCAAGAACTTTTTCGGCATCTTCTTCATTGCCTATGCACACATCAACATACTGCATAAGGTTTGACATGATGCGCTGAGCTTTTTCGCTTGACCAGAGTTTCTTTCTGAAGTTGAGGTCACAGCTAACCTTTACACCCTTAGCTTTGGCAGCTTTAAGAGCAGCCTCAGTAAGCTCTGCAGCTTTGTCGGATACTGCAGGAGTGATGCCTGTGAAGTGGAACCAATCACAACCATCGAAAATCTTGTCAAAGTCAAAATCAGCAGCTTCAGCAGTTGCAATGGAAGAATGTGCTCTGTCGTATACAACATTGGAAGCTCTCATGGAAGCGCCGGTCTCGAGGAAATATATACCGAGTCTTTCGCCGCCGCGAGCGATGTTATCAGTTTTTACATTCATTTTGCGAAGAGCAGCAACTGCACATTCGCCAATGGGATTGGCAGGAACTTTGGTTACAAACTCAGCATCGTGGCCATAGTTTGCAAGTGAAACTGCAACATTGGCTTCACCACCGCCGTAGCAAACATCAAACTCATCTGCCTGAATAAATCTTTCATTATTGGGAGTAGAAAGGCGAAGCATAATTTCGCCCATTGTTACAACCTTTGCCATGTTAAAAACCTCCGTATCTTTGGTAACTTATTATTTTGCTCTTGCAGCTTTTATATTTTCAACAAATTTCTTGGCTGTTTCTGTAATGAGTTCGTAGTTGCCTGTCTTTGCTCCGGCAGTGAGTGCACCACCTGCACCTACAGCTACTACACCTGCTTTGATCCATTCGCCTACATTGTCAGCATCAACACCGCCTGTGGGCATGATGTTTGCCTGAGGGATGGGACCCTTGATAGCCTTTACCATGCCGGGGCCAAAAGCATCACCGGGGAAAAGCTTAACGATATCGCAACCAAGCTCTAAAGCTCTTACAACATCGTGAATTGTCATGCAACCGGGCATGCAGGGGATTGCATATCTGTTACAAAGCTTAATGGTGTCCTCATCAAAATAAGGGCTTACTATGTACTGGGCACCTGAGAGAATAGCGATACGAGCTGTTTCAGCATCAAGAACTGTGCCGGCACCAAGAATAATATCATTGTCTGAATAGTGGTTTGAGAGCTCCTCAATAACCTTGTGAGCCTTTGGAACGGTGAATGTCATTTCAATGGCAGGAACACCGCCGGCTATGCAGGCATCGGTGATTTTCATAGCTTTGTCAGCATTTTCTGCTCTGACAACAGCTACGATACCTACATCTTTAATTCTTTGAATTACTGTTTGCTTGTCCATTATATATTCCTCCTTGCTAGAATTGATGAATTATGCTATCATTATAGCACAATGCTTTGTGTTTGTCAAAAGAAAAAGCATAAATTTGACATAAAAATTCCATATATTTATACTATATAAAAAGCCTGTAATATGGTATAATTAAACAGACACAACACGAAAGGATACAAACAAATGAAAAAAACTGTTTTGGTACTTATTTTTATACTTTGTGTTAGTTTGATTACATCTTCAAATACACTTGCTTTTGATTTTGTTACTCTCACCTCTAAAGATAATGACGAGCATTGGGCAGAGAATGCAACAGAAACCTTGAAAGCTTTGG
>JAFVSB010000066.1 GCA_017503945.1 Clostridia bacterium | reverse complement strand
TTGATTTTGCCAGACTCTCTGACATAGCAAAAAAAGTGGGTGCATATCTCATGGTAGATATTGCCCACATTGCAGGTCTTGTGGCCGCAGGTCTTCATCCAAACCCTGTGCCTTATGCTGATTTTGTTACTACTACCACCCATAAAACACTCAGAGGTCCTCGTGGCGGCATGATTATGTGTAAAGAAGAACACGCCAAACTTATCAACAAAGCGGTATTCCCCGGTATTCAGGGTGGTCCTCTCATGCATATTATTGCTGCCAAAGCGGTTTGCTTAAAAGAGGCTCTTTCGCCTGAATTCAAACAGTATCAGACTCAGGTTACCAAAAATGCTAAAGCGCTTGCCGAAGCACTCATAGCCGAAGGATTTGAACTGGTATCAGGCGGCACAGACAACCACCTTTTGCTCCTTGACCTCAGAAACAAAAATATAACAGGTAAAGAAGCTGAGCACATGCTTGATGAAGTGGGTATTACTGTAAATAAAAACACCATTCCATTTGAAACAACCAGTCCATTTATCACAAGCGGTGTGAGAATTGGCACTCCCGCAGTTACAAGCAGAGGCATGAAAGAAGAAGATATGAAGGTTATTGCACATCTGATTTCACTCACCATCAATTCTTTTGATGAGAAGCAAGAAGAAATCAAGGCAGGAGTAAAAGCGCTCACCGAAAAATACCCTTTGTATGTATAAATTGACTTTTGCAATTAAAACGGAGTGATTTTCTATGGTGAAACCACTTGCTGATGCAATGCGACCTACAACTATCAATGAAGTTGTAGGTCAAAACCATATAATAGGGGACAACAAACTACTCACCAACATCATCAGTTCCGGTGATATTCCAAACATGATTTTTTTTGGCCCTTCAGGAACGGGCAAAACTACAGTTGCCAACATATGTGCATCAGTTACTAACAAAAAGTTATATAAGCTAAATGCCACAAATGCTTCTACAAAAGACATAAAAGAAATTGCCTCTCAATTAGATTCTGTTGAAGCTTCGGGCGGGGTGCTTTTGTATCTTGATGAAATACAGAATTTCAACAAAAAACAACAGCAATCTCTGCTTGAGTACATAGAAAACGGAAGCATAACCTTGATTGCAAGTACAACTGAAAACCCTTATTTTTATGTATATAACGCTATTCTTTCCAGATGTACTGTTGTAGAGTTTAAACCTGTGGATGATGCTGATATTTCCAAAGCTCTAAGGCGTGCATCGGATAATCTTTCAACTGTATATCCGTCAAAAACTATCACCGTCACCGATGATGCTATAAATCATATAGCTTGCGCATCATACGGAGATGTGAGAAAAGCTTTAACAGCATTGGACATGGCAATAAAAAGCAAAATGATAACTCTTGGTAAAGATATAGTAATATCACAGGATGATGCATTGGCTGTAACGCAAAAATCTGCATTCTATTACGATAAAGATTCTGATAATCATTATGACACTATCAGTGCTTTTCAAAAGTCCATTCGAGGCAGCGACCCTGATGCTGCAATACATTATCTTGCAAGGCTCATTGAGGGTGGAGATTTGATTTCAATATGCCGAAGATTGCTTGTGATATCAGCAGAAGATATCGGCCTGGCATATCCAAATGCTATAACAGTGACAAAATCTTGTGTTGATGCAGCAATGCAGTTGGGGTTTCCTGAGGCAAGAATCCCTTTGGCAGAAGCAGTTATTTTTCTTTCTTGCTTGCCAAAGTCAAACAGTGCCATATGTGCGATTGATGAGGCACTCTCTGATGTTCGAGCTGGCAATGCAGGCTATATTCCTGCTCACCTCAGAGATGGCCACTATTCGGGAGCACAGAGCATTGGCAGAGCTATCGGATATAAATATCCGCATAATTATCCTGGTTCTTATGTTGCTCAGCAATATCTGCCCGATAGCTTAAAAGACAAAAAGTATTATAACCCCGGATTGAATATAACTGAAGATAAATTCAAGTCATATTTAGAAAAGTTAAAATAAATCATATAGAAAAGAGGTATATTATGAATTTCGATTTTAATAAAATCAAAAAAAAGGTTACTAAAACGGCTTTGAAGGCAAAAAAAGCCTCTGCCAACATGGTTGAAACGGCAAAATACAAATTCAAACTGTCGGAAATTAAATCAGACATAAATGAAAAATACATGCAGATTGGCAAGCTTGTGTACAATAGTGACGAAGATTGTGATATCACTGATAAACTCCAGGCATTGTGTGACGAAATAACAGCACTTAAAAACAATGCCGAAGACATGCAGGCATCTGTTGATGAGATTCTCAACAAAAAGGCTTGTCCAAAATGCTCTTCATATGTAGACAAAAATTATGAGTTCTGTCCTAAGTGCGGCAATTCAATTGATGATTAGGTATAATTTAAAAAAGTATAAAAAACACGCGGAACATCCCGCGTGTTTTTTGCGTTTTTTTATTTTGCTTTTTTTACGCCATATATGATGCTTACAATTACAAAAGGTATTAATAGAAATAGCCATATCAAAGTATATATAGCCGGCAAAAATGCAGTTATCAGCGACAATATACCCATAATCACAGTCCCAAAGCCAATGAACCTGTTGATTTTTCGTGCTTTTTCAGTGTCTAAATCATAATTATTTATATAATCCAACTTTGGTAAGTAATTGCCTGTTACCAGAAAAATAGCACCTACAATTAAAGCAACTGCTTTTCTTATGTCAATATTCCAGCCAAGAGAATAGCCTAATGTAATTACCTGCAGAATAATCGACATAAGTGGAATTATACTTTTAATTACCAATTCAAATTTTTTTCGTTCTCCATGTTTGAAAGCTTTTATGTCGTTGATAAAGCAGCAAATAAGTTGTAAAAAAGCCATCATAATTGGTAATCCAAACACTGCAAAAGCTTTAGATGTATAATTGTCAGGTGTATTATTAATATCAAAATGAATTGCAATTGTGTCAGGTAGTTCATCCCACAGCAATAATCCTATTAAAATAGGAAACAAACATACAAGGCAGCTTATAAGCAAAGGTTTCCATTTAATAAATTTCATTTTCCCTTACCTCCCAGTGTGTATATCCATGCCAGCACCTCTTCGAAAACAGAGGTGTTTAATTCATAATAAATATAATTTTTGTGTTTTTGCTCTACAATGAGGTCAGCTTTTTTTAGTTTTGACAAATGATATGAAACAGTTGCAGCAGTCAAATTAAAATGCTGTGCAATTTCTCCGGCAGATTTTTTTCCGCTTTTTAATAATTGCAGTATATCTCTTCTTACAGAATCAGATATTGCTTTTAAGGTTTCATTTATTCCCATTTAATCACCCTTTCGCAAGCTATTTAGAAATATTTCTAAATATAGTGTAGCATGATTAAATACAAAAGTCAACAGCTATTTTGAAAAAAATCGAAATAGCTGTTGACTTTTGAAAAAAATCCCACAACTGCGATAGTTGTGGGATTTTGTAGATAAAGTAATTATCTTTTTGAGAACTGAGGTGCACGACGAGCTGCTTTGAGACCATATTTCTTTCTTTCTTTCATTCTGGGGTCTCTTGTGAGGAAGCCAGCTGCCTTGAGGGGAGCTCTGTATTCATCTTCAACAGTGAGAAGAGCCCTCGAAAGGCCATGTCTGATTGCGCCAGCCTGACCGGTGAATCCACCACCGCTAACCTTTGCAATTACATCATATTTGCCCAAAGTATCAGTAGCTACCAATGGCTGTCTTACAACAACTTTGAGAGTTTCGAGACCAAAGAAATCATCAATGTCTCTATCATTTATAGTGATCTTACCGGTGCCGGGAACGATTCTTACTCTAGCTACAGAGCTTTTTCTTCTGCCTGTACCGTAAAACTGTTCTTTTGCCATGTTCATATACCTCCTTATTTAATGAGACCGGTGTATGCTTCCGGTTTCTGTGCTGCGTGGTTGTGTTCTGTTCCCTGATATACTCTGAGTCTGGTGAGTGCATTAGCACCAATAGTATTGTGGGGGAGCATACCTTTAACTGCAAGCATAATTGCTTTTTCGGGTTTTTCAGCCATCAAGTGTTTGTACTTGATTTCTTTAAGACCGCCTACATAACCTGTGTGGTATCTGTAGTATTTCTGATCAAGCTTTTTGCCTGTAAGAACAGCTTTTTCAGCGTTCAAAATAATAACAAAATCGCCGCAATCAACATTAGGAGTGAAAGTGGGTTTAACTTTACCTCTGAGTATAGAAGCTGCAGCGGCAGCTACTCTACCGAGAGATTTGCCTTCAGCATCTATAATGTACCATTTTCTTTCCAATTCGGCAGGTTTAGCCATGAATGTACTCATATTAGATTTACCTCCATTTTTCTTGATTTAATCAACGCTACATATTGTAATACATTTTTCTTAGTTTGTCAACACATTTTTTTGATTTTTTTAAAGTGCTGAGCCAAAACTCGATTTTGCTCTGTTTTTCTTCGATTTGCTCCGTTTTACTCAAAAGGCAAATCAAAAATTGAATTTAAATTAAGTGTTTATTTCTTGCGTTTTCTATAAAAAGCTCTTTATTTCTCCAAATTTCATTTCGAAAACAAAAAAACAGACAATGTGTTTTGTCTGTTTAAATTTGCAAATTAA
>JAFVSB010000065.1 GCA_017503945.1 Clostridia bacterium | reverse complement strand
GGGCGGTTAAAAATTCCCCGTGTCGGAGTGAGTGGGTGCAGGATGGTGCATACAGTCCTGTTAATCACTTGACATTCTATTGCAAATGTGTATCGGGTTTGTTATATTCGAATTATCAAATGAAAGGCGGTGCATTATGGCAAAAGTAGAACAATGGCCTGACATGTTTCCATCATTGGCCCCGTTTGTCACTGGCAGTCTGATCAAGAACAAGGAACGAATGCAGTTATACTATAATAGGTATTATGTTGACAGGTTGCTGTCGATGTTCAAGTATGACGGCCTGCCTGACAGTCTTCCGCAGAAATACCTTGAAATGTATCTGATCACATCGGGCACATGTGGCATTCTTCGTGATGACAATGGTGACCTCCGTGCGATATTCGGATATTATGGCGGACAGCCTGATGTGTACTACATTCCGAAGTATTATTACTATGCTAACCCTTATCTTGAAAAGCAGTCAAAGAGTGATGTTCAGTTTGAAATAGGCCGTGACATTGAAGTCATCAGGAATGACACAACAATGACTGGCCTTATGCCTATGATCAACCGCTATACTGCCCTGATGGTAGAAAATGCAATCACTGCCCGTATTGAATGTATCAACATGCGCAGGGTGAATGACATGGCTGCCCCGGATGACAAAACAAAGAAGTCAGCAGAATTATACCTTGAAAGGATTGAACAGGGTGAATTAGGTGTTATGGCAGACAATGCCCTGTTAGATGGCATCAAAGTCATTCCGACAAGGACAGGTCAGACAAACAACATGACAAGCATTATTGAATTCCAGCAGTATTTAAAGGCATCATTTTATAATGAGATTGGCCTTAATGCTAACTGGAATGCAAAGCGTGAAAGCGTGTCATCAAATGAGGCACAGTTGAATGATGACCAGCTTACGCCACTGATCGATAATATGCTGGCAGAAAGAAAAGAAGGCCTTGAAAAGGTCAATGCGCTTTTCGGCACCAACATCACAGTTGACTTCAATTCCGCTTGGAAAGAGAATGAGATTGAGAAAGACCTGATCATGGACCAGATGGAAACAGCTGCCGAGGGTGAAACCATCCAGCAGGCCGAGGATGAAAAGAAAGAAGAAGGCATTGAGGCAGAGGCCGAGGACAAAAAGGAGGGTGACAAGGATGAATGATTATAAAGCAGTCAAAGATGTCATTCCTACAGCCTTTGAAGGTCAGGGCATATTTTCAGCTATGAATTGCCCCATTTGGCATTATGACTTTGATAGTAGCGACCTTGATATATATTTCATAATAAACTATGGTGAAAGATGGTCATCACCATATCTGATGCATTTTGATGAAGATGGCGGCATCAGCGCGGAAAACCTGACAAGGCTTGCATCTAACCTTTACAGAATGCATAAGGCACAGTGGGAACATCTTTACAATGACATGCAGGCAGAATATAACCCTATATATAATACTGATGCACATGAGAAGGAAACCATCACGCGCGTAGGACATGAGGACAGGACCGATGCAGGAACATCTGACACAACCGGGAACGGCAACAGTTCAGCATCATCAACAGGTAGTGGTTCCTTTGACAATAAAGTCGCAGGCTTTAATACAAGCACAAATGTTAATGATAAGTCAGGCAGCAGTTCCAGCACGGGCAGCACATCAGCCACAAACAACAGCACATCGAGCACGGCAACGGAACAAAACGGCATAACGAACAATAACGAAAATGTCACACGCGAATATACGAAACAGGGTAACATCGGAACGATGCGAACATCTGACATATTGGCAAGTGACATCAAACTGTGGCGATGGAATTTCATCAAGACAGTCATGCAGGATATTAGTGACATGCTCACATTATCAACATACTAAAAACCTAAACAGGAGGACAAGAAACAATGAAGATTACAGATCTGTACCCCATCATCAACACCATCTATGGTGAATGTGTCGATGGTGACAACATTGTCACTGAAGACCTTTCGAACATCGTTGACATCGGAAAGGCAATCTTTGATGCAACCAGCGTGGATAAATTCGTTGGCAAGCTTTGCGACCACATCGGGAAGGTCGTAGTGGACACGCGCGTTTACAGTGGCGCGGTTCCTTCACTCATCAAGGATGCATGGCAGTATGGTGCCGTCAAAGAGAAGATTTTTATGCATCGCCTGCCTGCTGCTGAAACCGATACCACATGGGGCCTTGTCAATGGTCAGACATACTCACAGGACACCTTTACGCAGCCTGATGTCGAAGTGAAATTCTTTGACCAGTATGTTTGTTTTGACATTACGCTTAGCATCGCGGACAAGCAGGTCAAGAGTGCATTCGACAATGCAACACAGCTCAACAGCTTCGTGTCAATGATCTACAACAGCATCGAAACGGCCCTTACATCGAGGCTTGACCAGCTCATCGAAAGAACGCTCAATAACCTTATTGCAGCAACCATCTATTCAGAATACCCTGACCCCGGTAACACAACACCTTATGCAGCAGCATCAGGCATCAGGGCGGTCAATCTGCTTTATCTCTACAATCAGGCATATGGAACATCCCTGACAGCAGCGCAGAGTTTCCACACACCTGAGTTCCTCAGATATGCAGCATATATCATCGACCTTTACAAGACCCGTCTGTCAAAGCTTTCAACGCTTTTCAACATTGAAGGCATCGAGCGTTTTACCCCTGCAGAGCGCATGAAGATGGTATTCCTCGGCGAATTCGTTTCTGCAAGTAAGAGTTTCCTCTACTCAGACACCTTCCATGAGAGTTTTGTGCGCCTTCCTGACGGCATCGAAACAGTCCCTTACTGGCAGGGCACAGGCTCAACCTATGCGACATCTTACACATCTGAGATCAACCTTGAATTCGATGACGGCAACAACGGAAAGAATGCCGTAAACATCGCAGGCGTTATCGGCATCATGTTTGATGAGGAGGCAGCAGGCGTTTCCTGCCTTGAAAGAAACATGACGATGCACAGAAATGACCGCGCTCAGTTCCAGAATGTGTGGGAACACATGAAGGCAGGATATTACAATGACTTCTCGGAGAATGCAGTTGTTTTCTTCGTAGCTTAAGGCCTTATTGCATACAGTGGGGGCAGGTCATCCGTGAGGCCTGCCCTTACGATATACAATAAGACAGGAGGACAGTTATGCGCAGTTGTATCTTTAATTGCTATGGCGACCATTACAATGAAACCTACTACAATAGAAAACATGAGGTAGTAGTTCTATGTGACGATGACCTTTATGACCATGTTCCATTGGATGGCAGCACATATTCGGTCAAGTCGGCATCCCTGACGGGATATGCGGACAAGGGTGATCTGCTTGATGCTGTCATCCTTGCCTTTTCAATGAATGCCGATGGTGACGGCGGTTATACGCCTTTAGGCATCAATGATAAGAATGTCATCAATTCAAACTTACAGAGCAATGCATTGTGGGATGAATTCTTTGGTGCTTTAGGCGGTAAATATACGGACACATGGGTCCTTGATGAAACTGTCAGATTTACATCAGGCCAGAACAATACAGGCATAATGTCGGGCGGCCTTGACATGGGCGGTTATTACTACTCAGAGGGTTTTACGCATGACACAGGATGGTTTAACCATCCCGGCCTTGGCGGTTCTGTCGGCTTAATGCAGGCATATTCAGACCCTTCACATACAGACCATTTCAAGTATTCATTCTATGTCTTTCCTGAGGCAATGATACAGGATGGAATATACCAGCCTACGGCAATGAAACCTTCAACTGATGACCCCGACAACCCTGACAGGCGTTTATATTGCGTGTGCACCTTGGAAGCATGGCGTTATGTTTCGGGTGACCTGACAGGCAGATATAATTTCACCATTTCATTAAGGGGAAAGAATGCGAATTGTGCAGTCATCAATTATCTGCACAGTAATGACATCCCTGTCGGACCCATCAAAAATACCAAGTCACCAGCCGGGGGCGGTCAGGATGGAAATAATGACGGAGGCAACGGGGATAATGACAACACCAGCACAAATATTCCTATCCCTTCTCTGCCTACGGATGACCTGTCTGATGTCGGTTCTGTCCGTATCTTTGCACCTACAAGGGCGCAGCTTACTCAGTTTATGCAGTTCCTGCACAGTGCCTCAATTCCTGAGGCCATAATGAAGATGTGGCAAAACCCCATTCAGGGCATTATATCAATTCATTATCTTCCTTATTCCATTTCACCTGTTTCATCAGTTGAAATTGAATTTATGGGACTTTCAACGGGTGTTACGGCATATACGGCTAAACAGTTTCAGACAATAAACTTTGGGTCATGTTATATCGGCACCAGCAGGAACACATATCTTGACAGGTCACCATATACAAAGATCGATTTATATCTGCCGGGTATTGGCATCAGGCCCTTAAATACTGATGATGTAATGGGAAAGACAATATGGGTCACATACCATTGTGACAATGTGTCAGGCCAGTGTGTGGCATTCGTTGAAGTAGGAACAAGCGCAGCTAACAAGTCAGTAAAATATACATATTGTGCGTCACTTGCTGCCCCGTTTCCTATCAGTCAGGAGAATTGGGGCCAGACATACGCGGCAGCCGCAACATTGGCAGCAGGCGCATTAGCTAACGGCATCACGGCAGCAGGCGCAGCAGCATCAGGAAAGGGAGGCGCAGCAGCAGGCACTGGCGCGGCAGCAGTGCAGGCAGCAGGCACGGCATTGAAAACAGTTGCCGACATCGGCAATTCACTTTCAAGCCTTGCAAAGCCTACCATTGCAAGGTCAGGAACTATCTCAGGCACAACCTCAATATTTACTGTTAAAAAGCCTTATGTCATCATCGAAAGGCCAAATGTAGTAGATTATGAGGACTTCAATAAGATCAAGGGATATGCATGCGGTAAGACAATGAACATGGGAAACCTCAAAGGATATACTGAGGTTGAAAGCATCCATTTAACGGGCATTCCTGCAACCAAACCCGAACTTGATGAGCTTGAGGCATTATTAAAAGGAGGTGTAATACTCTAATGGCAAATGAAGTAGCATTAAACATCTATCAGACAAAATCTGACAGAATTGCCCTTGATAAGACCTTGGAACAGAAGATCGAGCTGACGGGAACATTTCGCGAGCCTACAAATGTCATTGACCCTGTTATCGAAATTCAGGCTAACCCTTCAACCATCGCGGTCAGGAACTATTTTGACATTCCTGCCTTTAACAGAAGTTATTTCATTACTGACA
This sequence comes from Clostridia bacterium, assembly GCA_017503945.1. Classification (GTDB taxonomy): domain Bacteria; phylum Bacillota; class Clostridia; order UMGS1810; family UMGS1810; genus RGIG1828. The sequence continues at coordinate 8,002 of JAFVSB010000065.1, read as the reverse complement.
TAGTGGCATCAGGTTATGGCAGGGTGATCATCAAAGGACATGTTGATGTCCTTTCATCCTATGCAGCAGAAGTCAGGAAATTGAAGGCAGTTATTGCAAGGCAGGAAAACAGATATAATCTATATATTGATGATAATCTTTTTAAGATAGACAGCAGGACCATCATACAAACAAAAGAATTCACGGGAGGCGGAACATTCGCAGCAAACCCCGGCATCTGTTTGGTCCTTGTCGGTTAGGAGGCAGTTATGAACGAATGGGCACAGCTTATAAGCACTTTGGGTTTTCCTATCATATCGGCAGTCGCATTATTTTTCGGCTGTAAATACCTCTTGGAAATGCAGCAGAAAAATACCGATAAGATGTTTGCGATGTATGAGAAATCATCACAGGAGAACAGGGAGGCAATTGAGGCCTGCACAAAAGCAGTAGACAAATTATGTGAGAAGTTAGGAGGAAATGACTAATGCCTACATATCAGACAATCATTGTTGACATTACACCGGGCGCAAAGGAAAAACCCGTTTTAAATGCCAGTCAGTTTGACAATGGCAGGCCGTTTAATGTTGCTTTGACATGGGGCGGTGTTGCTTTTACTGATGCAAGTGATTTTGACATTGAAATACATGTGAAAAAGCCTGATGGAAACATTGTCACGGCAGAGCCTGAGAGCGTTGTAAATGAAGTTTGCGCATTCCTCACAACGGAACAGATGTGCGCATGTCACGGCATCAATGAATGTGAGATCGTTCTTCTTGATAATGACATCCAGATAGGCACGGGTAATTTCATTCTTGATGTAGAGAAGGCCCCGGATGAGGGAGGAATTGAAAGCGCATCTGAGATTGCTAACCTTTCAAGGCAGATCGATGCTATCACTCTTGCATATCTCATAAACAATACTGATGAAATAGCTGAGATCATAGCTAATAAGATATATCCTACATTAGAGGCATCGGGTGACATTGCCACATTTAATACAATCCTTCAATTACCTTTGGTTAGTGTTACGGCTGACCCGTTAGCCACTGAAATTATAAGGTGCGGATCCAATTTCCTTGATATATCGCATTTGGAAAATAAGCGTTTTGATGGAACAGCAAGTGAAAATAATGTTGTTACAGAGAACAAAATACCGATAAAAGGCGGTGTTGAGTATGTATGGCATACAGTTTTAACACACATTTCGGGCAGATATGTTGAATTTTATGACAGAAACGATACTTATATTTCAGAAATATCTTTATATAGTATTTATGACAGAACATTTACAGCACCTAATAATGCATATTCGTTCCGTGCGATGTGGTATTACGGAAATGGATTATCACTATCAGATATTACGGAAGATTGCATAAATGTAGGCTCAACCGCAACGGCATACGACCCTTACAACGGCATCACAAAGCCAATTGCAGAGGCAAACACAATAAAGACATTAACAGGTGTCAATAATGTGTTTACTGATAATGGTGCCGTTTCAGTAGGATATAAGTATTTTCCTGACATCTAAAGGGGCATGATATGGCTAAAGCAGCGCAGTGTTCATCAAAATGGAAATCATGGAAAGGCATCAAGGAAGGTCCTGAGGCTGACAGGGTGATAATTGACCCTTGGAATAAGGCAACGGGATGTCATGCGACATCAACCAGAAACCCTTGGTGTGGTATTGCAGTAGCATCCTGCCTTATTCAGATACATGCTGACGGCTATTCAAAGTCAAGCACATGCAAAAATCAGAAAGCATACTACAAAAAGCATAAAAGATGGATAACGGCAGGCACCAGACCGCATGTAGGTGATGTGATATTCATAACAGGACATGAGGGAACAGTGACATCAACCTCAAAAAACGGGAAAGGCACTTACTACTCAGGAAATTGTGCAAATGCTGTCAGGGCATCATCATTTAACTGGAAAACAAAGAAGGCAGGAAAGAAATCAATACAAGGTTACGGGAGACCTATATGGAAAGCGTAGAAAAGAAAGAAACAAAAAAGCGCGGTAGAAAGAAGAAGACGGAAGATAAGATCATCATACCTGCAACGCCCATTACAACCGGTGCATTACTTACAATGCATGGAATGTTTGGCACGGGTAAGATGCTTAAACAGCGCCTTAATTCCAATTATGGACCTTGGGGCGGTTATGATGCTGTCATGGCAGAGGTTGACAGATTGAAGGGAATTATGGTAAAACCTGATTAAGTCACTACTAATGCAGAAGATACCTCGCACATCCTTATGACCCCATTGTTACAAAATTGTTACAATGGGGTTTTTTAATGCAAATATATCTTGAAAATATTTCACCAAAATATATAATGTAATTACAAAACATAAGGAGGGCAGTGACATGATCAACCTTATTACATTGAAAGACGGCACGAAGATCACGGAAAAGGCAACCATTGAAAACAATGAGATAGTATTTAATTATTATCTTGGTAGCAGGTTCGTGTTTGGTGTCCTTGACAGGTTTTCTAAATCAGATCTTCAAAGGCTCTATGATAACGGCTACTTTATGTGGTGTAAAATCTAAAGAAAGGAGGCAGGCATGATCGCATTTGTAGGACTTACTTGTTTATTCATCGGTTCATTCATTACATTCTTTGCATGGAAATGTTACTTTGATTACTACTCGGAAAAGGCTGAAAGGACCATTAAGTTTTTAAAGGCTATAAAGTCAAAGAAGGTCGATATTGAGATAATCGAAAGGCATGAATTCGCAACACCTGAGAATGTGAGTGACCTGAAATTCGGGAGGTAAGTTATGGTCACAAAGACAATACTGGTCACAGTATTTGAGAAGGAAGGGCAGTCAGATCAGACTGTATACGGCGGTTACAATGCCGTTGTCAGGACACGCAACGGCTGGAGTGTGAAAACACAGAAAATGTATAAATGTAAGATGTCCGAAGAAACCTATTACAATAATTCATCATCACGGGAGGAAATTTAACATGGCATTTGCAGCTAAGCACAACAAGACAGGCGTTATCTTTGACATTGACATCAAGGAATTCTCTTACATGTCACTTTACAAGGTCGATGAGGAAAAGACCTACAAGGTCAATGGCATGTATATCAAGCCTGACGGACAGCACGGACCCTATCCCATCATCATCGGTGACGGCATCCTTATCGGCCTGCCTGAGCATCTTATCGATGAGGTCAAGGCAATTCTGAATGACCCTGAGGACATCGCAACCATCAAGGCAGGCAAGGTCGGTTTCAAGGTCAGGAAGTATCAGGACAAATCAGGAACTGAAAGGAAGTCCATTGATTGGGTTGATATGTAAGTTTAGGCCGTATTCAAGGCCCGGTGCTATTCCGGGCCTTTTTAATAGGTGTTTATTATGGATGAGCAAGAACTTGAATTGATGCTGATGGACCAGTTTGTATTCGACATGGGCCCTGATTTGTGGGAAAAGGAGGCAGATAATGAGCAGGAACATTGACACATTCGGCATGACAGTCGAAGAACTGCTGGCGTTAGATCAGGCTGCCATTAACAGCCTTGATGAAAGAAACCTGTCACACGCTGTCCGAACACTTGCCCTTGCAGCAAATAAGCGTATAAACAGATTGCAGCAGTACGCGCAGAAGAACAAGCGCGATGGTAAATATGTTGAGAAGGCAGGAGGCCCCGGCGTGGACTTCACTGCCCTTTATGCTGCAAGTGAAAGAAAAAAGGTTGAAGGGTCCCGTGACTATGAATATGGGAAGATACGAAAATTCGGAATGGGTCGCAATAAGATCACATCCGAAAAGACACAGGACTATAAAGACGAATTCACACGCGCTGCAAATTTCCTTAGAGCCAAGAGCACCACAGTCAAGGGTGCCATCGAACTCAGGAAACAGAAAGAGATTGCCTTATTCGGTGAAACGCGTGAACAGGCTGCCAAAAGACAGATAAAGAAGGGCATGACCAAAAAGCAAAGACAGAAGATCAGGCGCGAGATACAAAAGAACTTTTCAGACCTGACAAAAGATGTCTACTCGGAATACAACAAATTCAAAGAAGAAGAACAGATGGAAGGATATTATGATTACCAGCGCGGTAAACGCAACCTGAGGTCATTGGGTGAGAAAATGAGAGAAAAGCAGCCACGACTTAAAGACCTTATTGAGCAGGGCGTTGACCCTGAGGATGCAAAAGAGCAGATTGCATCTGAGGCAAGAAGTGAAGTATCGGCAGAAGATACAACGGAATACGAAGAAAAGCAACGGCAGGAACAAAAGGAACTCCATGACCTGTTATCTGATGAGGATGACTACATGGGCCTATTCGATGACGAGAACAGATAAATGCTTAAGATATGCGAGGATACATATTACAAGGCAAGTGACGAATTGAACTTTGAAGAACTTTTTGAATATAAAGCAACCACAAGCACAAAGAAAATAACCTATTTTGACGATATATTAGCATTTGACATAGAAACATCTTCATTTAAAGAGTTTGACCCTGACAGCATCCGGGAAACGGATGATGCAGTCTATCATCACTTGTTGGGCACCAAGATCAGGATAAGTCAGCAGATGTTTTCTGACATTCCTGACCTTAATGTCATGCGCAGGGCCTTATTCGGGAAAATCTACTTTTCCAAGAATGAAGGCATCAGCGTTGACAGCCTATATCACGAACTTAATAATGAATACCCTTATTACTTTCCTGAGGACATCATAAACCCCTCTGACATGCTGGAAAGGATAATTGATGTGTTTAATGAGAACAGCCCTGAGAAGGTCATTGAAGACGAAAAACGGGGCATCATGTATGTGTGGCAGTTAGCCATCAATGGCAGGGTGATAATAGGCAGGACTTGGGATGAGTTTGTAAACATCCTTAATCAGATTTCAGAGTATTTCAGCCTCAATAAAAACAAGCGCATGATCATTTTTGTGCATTCACTCAGTTTTGAGTTTCAGTGGATGCAGCACTATTTTGAATGGGAAAAGGTTTTTGCAGTGGCACCGCGTAAGCCTGTTTTTGCGCTTACAAAGTCAGGTATCGAATTCAGATGCAGTTACATCCTTTCAAACCTGTCCTTGGCTAAGCTGGCGGAAAGCTGCTCCACATATAAGATTAAAAAGTTAGTGGGTGACCTTGACTATGACCTCATAAGACATCAGGAAACACCTTTGACTGACCTTGAAATACATTACTGCATCAATGATGTCCTGATAGTTTCCATCTGGGTATGGGAACAGATACAGCAGACAACGCACAAGCACATCACGGAACTGCCTTTGACATGCACGGGATATTGCAGGAATTTTACAAGGAACATCTGCCTGTCAGGGCACGGCCTGACTGAAAAGAATAACCAGTATTATAAATATCATGAAATGATGCAACGCCTGACCATATCAGGCCCTGAGGAACTTGAACAGTTACAGCGTGCATTTATGGGAGGCTTTACGCATACCAATGTCAGATGGTCAGGTAAGACCATTGATGTGCCTGTTGACAGCTATGATCTGACATCGGCATACCCTGCGACATGCTGCGAGAAGTTTCCGATGTCGCGCGGAAAGGTGGTAAAAATCACCTCCTATAAGGAATTAAATCATTATTGCAGTTTGTATTTTTGCATCTTTGATGTTGAATTTGAGGACATTACAGCCATCAATTCATCGGAAAACTATCTATCATGCAGTAAATGCTTTGAAGAAGTTAACGGCATCGAGAACAACGGCAGGCTTGTAAGCGCGGATAAGATAAAAACGACCATTTGCAACATTGATTATTCAATAATCAAAAAATGTTACCGATGGAAACACATGAAGATAGGCACCTGTCGCGTATATCGTCAGGCATATCTGCCCCGTGAAATAATAATGGCAATCCTGACCTTGTATAAAGACAAGACCGAACTCAAACACAAGGAAGGTTTTGAGGAATTCTACCAACGGCAGAAGGGCCTTCTGAATTCGGTCTATGGCATGATGGTCACGAATATCATTCAACCCGAACATACCTATGACAACACAACAGGATGGGGCAGAAAGGACAAGCCTGCATCGAAAGCAATACAATCTTATAATAAGTCAAAGAAAAGGTTTTTATTCTACCCTTGGGGAATTGCAATCACTGCCTATGTCCGTGCCACATTATGGAATACTGGCATTTTAAAGTTAGGTGACAGGTACATATACAGCGACACGGACAGCCTTAAGGTCATTTCACATCCTGACAATGACAAGTTGTTTGATGCTTATAACAGGATAGTCAAAACAAAATTTATGCTGATGTGCAAGCATTACAACATTCCTTTTGAAATGACATGCCCCAAGAACATTGACGGCATTTCCTGCCCTTTGGGTTATTGGGATAAGGAAACATCCGAGGCCGAGGGAGGTCCTTGGCAGCGTTTCAAGAGTTTGGGTGCTAAGCGTTATCTGCTGACTGACGGAAACGGAAAACTTCATTTGACAGTGGCAGGCGTGAATAAAAAGAAGGCACTGCCTTACCTGATCGATAAATACGGGAAGGAGGACATTTATGACCATTTCAATAAAGACTTAAAAATACCCGGTGAACACTCAGGAAAGCTGACACATTATTATATTGATGATCATTACACGGGATATGTTACAGACTACCTCGGAAAAACCATTAAATATGATTGCAGGTCAGCCGTGTATATGGAAAAAGCATCATATAATTTTTCCATCCCTGCACAGTATTTGGAATATATCAATAAATTCAATGAGGAGGATATAATCGAATGTTAAAGAATAAGCACTATTACAGCATCGATGCAATCAGGAAAAAACATTGTTTATACAATGTCATTTTCTCAGGCCGTTCAGATGGTAAGTCATACGCCATCATTGACATGGCTGCATCGAAATGGCTTAAGGACAGGACCAGCCAACTGGCAGTGGTAAGGCGTTATCGCGAGGACTTCAAAGGAAAACGCGGAAGGACAATGTTTGATAACCTCCTGCACAATGGCTATGGTGAGAATGTCATTAAGAAATACAGCAAGGGTGAATTCGACACCATTGTATATTTTGGAGGCCGTTGGTATATGGCCCGTTATGATGAAAAACTCGATAAAAACATCCCTGCACCAACACCATTTGCAATTTCATTTGCAATCACGGAATGGGAACACGATAAGTCATCGAGCTATCCCGGTGTTACTGACATCCTGCTTGATGAAATGATCACAAGAGGCAGTTACCTCCCTGATGAATTCGTTTTGTTCCAACAGGTATGCAGCACTATCATCCGTGACCGCAGTGATGTGACCATTTGGATGATAGGAAACACAGTCAATAAATACTGTCCTTACTTCGGTGAAATGGGCCTCACGAATGTCACCAAAATGAAGAAAGGCGACATCGATGTATATCAATATGGTGACAGCGGTCTTACAGTCGCGGTCGAATGGGCAGAGGGTGCATCAAAGCATGGCGGAAAACCCTCCGACAAATACTTTGCATTCAATAACCCGAAACTGCGGATGATCACCAATTCAGACTGGGAAATACCATGCTACCCTCGAAACAAGGTCAAGTTTGATAAGAATGACATCCTGCTGATCTACTTCATTCAGTGGGAAGGCGTGACCTTGCAATGTGAAATTGTGTCAAAGGATGGTGCACTTTTCACTTTCATTCATCAGAAAACAACCTTGATGCAGCATGAGGACAAGGACATCATATTTACCAAGGAACAAGTACAAAAATCAAACTACTTCCTTAATATAGCCAAACCAACATCAAAGATACAAAAAAGAATATGGTGGTTTTATCAATCAGATAATGTCTACTATCAGGACAATGAAATAGGCGAGTTAGTCCGTAACTACCTTGCATGGTGTAAGGCTGACAATATACTTAAGTAGTGTTATACTAAACTTACTCCTTAAATATTACCTACAGACACGAAAACACCTTTGACAGCCATGAGCAGTCAAGGGTGTTTTTGTATGCACCATCCTGCACCCACTCACTCCGACACGGGGAATTTTTAACCGCCC
>JAFVSB010000064.1 GCA_017503945.1 Clostridia bacterium | reverse complement strand
GTGCAAAAATCGCTTGAACGACTTGCCAAAAATCGCACCACATTCACCATAGCTCACCGACTCACCACCATCAAAAATGCCACCAAGATTATAGTGCTTACCGATGATGGCATAGCTGAAAGCGGCACTCATGCAGAGCTTATTGAAAAGGGCGGCGAATATGCCAAGCTCTATGGACTATATACTTCGCTTTAATAATCATCATGTCAAAAAAATCCACTTTATTTACTTGCAATAAAGTGGATTTTTTATATATCATTATGCTTCAGCAATTGCCTTTTTAATTATTTTAACTGATTTTTCAAGAGACTGTTGACAAATGTTTAGCGGAGGAAGAATTCTCACCTTTGTTTTTGCAGTGATAACAAGAACACCAAACTCCATACACTTTTTCACTACATCAGAAGCATTCTTTTTTGTCTCAACACCAAGCATAAATCCTCTTCCTGTTACGCTTACAACACCTTCGGCACAGGAAAGCTCCTTTTTTATATATTCACTTTTTTTACACACTTCTTCAAGAAGCTCATCGTCAATTCTTGATATGACATTTACCGCCGCCGCACAACAAACGGGATTTCCGCCAAATGTAGAGCCGTGAGAGCCTGGCTTATATACATCTTTTACCTTTTCGCCAAGCATTGTTGCACCAATGGGCAGGCCGCCGCCCAAGCCTTTGGCTGTTGAAACAATATCGGGCACAAAATCATAGTGCATATAGCCATAGAGCTTTCCTGTTCTTCCGTTTCCTGTCTGAACTTCGTCACAGATTATGAGAACATTATACTTTTCAGAAAGCTCTATAAGAGATTTAACATAGTCTTCATCAAGTGGAATAACTCCGCCCTCACCCTGAACTGTCTCAATCATAATAGCGGCACACTTATTCTCTTTCAAAAGTTTTTCCATGTCATCTGCGCAGTTTGGCTGTGCATACAAAAAGCCCTGTGTTAGAGGCAGAAATTTTTCGTGGAAAACATCCTGGCCTGTTGCAGAAAGAGTTGTTATTGTGCGACCATGAAAACTGTTTTTGAGAGTGATTATGTTATAATATTCTTCGCCCTTATTTACAAACGCCCACTCTCTTGCTGCCTTTATTGCACATTCATTTGCTTCGGCACCCGAATTTGAAAAGAAAACCTTTTTCATTCCCGTTTTTTCTGTAAGGAGCTTCGCTAGGGTTACGCAAGGATTTGTATAATACAAATTTGATGTATGAAAAAAGTTTTTCATTTGCTTAGTTGCAGCATCTATAATCTGTTCATCGGCATGACCAAAAGCATTTACCGCAATGCCTGTTGACAAATCAATATATTCTTTTCCGTTTTCATCCCACACAAACTCTCCCTTTCCCTTTACGATTTCAAGGTCAAAGCGGTTGTAGGTGTTTGCAATATATTCTTTATCTGAAATTTTTGTATATGACATAATAAATCACCTTTTTTCTATTTTACAAACATTGTTCCGATACCTTCGTCAGTAAGGGTTTCAATGAGAATTGCGTGCTTGATTGTTCCGTCAATAACAAACACTTTGTTAACACCCCAGTTGATTGCATTCACACAGCATTCAACCTTTGGAATCATACCGCCTTTTATAACGCCGTCATTCATGAGCTCCTCGGCCTCTTTGATGGTGAGCTTTGAAATGAGAGATGAAGGATCATCCTTGTCGCGGAGAATACCGCTTATGTTTGTCATAGATATAAGGCTTTCTGCACAAAGCATGCCTGCAATTTTGGCGGCGGCTGTGTCTGCATTTATGTTATATACATTTCCGTCATTGTCACATCCCACAGATGAAATTACGGGAATGTAGCCTTTTTCAAGCAGGTCGAGAATCGGCTGTGTGTTGATATTGGTGATTTCTCCCACAAAGCCAAGGCGAGGGTCCATCTGCTTTGCCAATATCATATGGCCGTCTGTTCCGCAAAGACCCATTGCCTTTCCGCCTTTGCTTTCCAGAAGGTTAACAAGACTTTTGTTGATTTTTCCCGAAAGCACCATCTGAACAATATCGGCAGTTTCAGCATCTGTGACACGCAGTCCATCCACAAACTCTGTTTCTTTGCCTATTTTTGAAAGCATATCCGTTATTTCAGGACCGCCACCGTGCACAAGCACAACTTTGATTCCTATAAGTGACATAAGAACGATGTCTCTCATCACATCTTTTTTTAAATTTTCGTCTGTCATGGCATTTCCGCCATATTTCACAACAACAATTTTGTCATAATATTTTTGTATGTATGGGAGTGCGTTCACCAACACACTTGCCCGCTGTGCATTTGTAAGTTCCATTTTTTTCTCCTTTATATAATCGACTGGAAAATTTTAAT
>JAFVSB010000063.1 GCA_017503945.1 Clostridia bacterium | reverse complement strand
TAACCCAAATCCGGGAAAGTTCAGCCTTGAAGGACTAAAGGACACTGCCCTTTACTCAAGAGCCATACAAATGACCTATCCGCCGGGCTCCACCTACAAAATCATCACTGCCGCTGCAGCTATTGCAAACGGACTTGAAGGTGAAACCTATGATGATACAAACGGCAGATTTGTGATAAAATCAGCCGACGGAAAAGAAGAAAATGACTTCAGCTGTCAGAATGTGAACCAAAAGGCATATGGACCCACTGACCTCGAAAGCGGCTTTAAGGTGTCGAGCAATGTGTATTTCTGTCACATTGGTGCAACATTGGGCACCAAAGAGGTGCAGTCTACAGCCAAAAGCTTTTTGCTTGGGCGCGACCTTACCAAAGAGCCCGGCTTTGACCTGTCGGTTACAAAAAGCACTTTTCAAACGGGCTCTATGACCGAAGCAGAACGCGCCATAGCATCTATAGGTCAGGGGCAGACGGAGATGACTCCTCTTCACATGGCGCTTGTGGCATCGGCTATAGCAAACAACGGCGTGATGCCAAGGGCTCATCTTGTGGCAAAGGTGGGCGCTGACAACAAGCTCGCCCAGACAAACGAGGGAGTGCGCGTTGTGGAGGCAGATATCGCCCAAAAAATAAAAGACATGATGCTCTCTGTGGTGGAAAGCGGCACAGGTACAGGTGCGCGCATAAGCGGAATCAAGGTGTGCGGCAAAACCGGCACCAGCGAAAATTCACTCACCGCAAAAGGCGGCAAGGACTCGGGCAAAACTCACGCCCTTTTTGTGGGCTTTGCACCATATGATGACCCGCAGATTGCGGTGAGCGTGGTGCTCGAGCATGCAGGCTTTGGCGGCACATATGCAGCACCCATTGCACGAAATGTGATGCAAAAATATCTGTCCTCTATTGGCTATTAATAAAATCGCCTCCGATGGAATATAATTATAAAAACAACTCGAACAAGCGGATTTATCTCCTAAAACTAGCTCTAGCTGCGCCTGCAGAGGTTTTATCCGACAAACCCGCTTGCTCTTCATTCGAGGATTATATTCTCATCAATAATCGGAGGCGATTTTTTTGGTAAAAGCATCAGATTTTAAAAATAAAGAGGTTATCAATCTTGCAAACAATGAAAAAATGGGTTTTGTGACTGATTTTGAAATATGCACCACAAATGGTGAGATAGCGGCAATACTTGTGCCTGAAAAAAACAAAATTTTTATTTCATCAAAAAATTCACTCACGCGTATTCCATGGGCAAACATATCCGGAATTGGCGAAGATATCATACTTGTGAATGTGCAAAGCGATGCATGATTTAAACATTAGCGCAAATACTAAGGTTAGCCATCGACGGCTGGAAAGGAATGATAACCATGAGTATGAAAAGTCTTATTGGTGCTGCAGCGGCAGGTGCAGTGGTGGGCGCAGTTGCAGGCATGATGCTCGACCCGATAAGTGACAAGCAGCACAAAAAAATTCAGCGCTGCGCAAACAATATGTTTAAAACAATCGGCACAATTATGGACGATTTGATTGGAATGTAACACTAAAAAAGGCATTGAGCAAAGCGCTCAATGTCTTTTTGAATGTTAAAAGAGATTCTCCGGCACATATGCACCATGAGAATCTCTCATAATTACAATTCCATTTGTTTGCCCAAAAACATTGACGCCGCACCTGCAAGCTTTACTTCCACATCGGTCATGCGCTCGTTGTCATTTTCTTTCATGATAACCACATTGCCTATGGCGTCACCTTCTGCTATGATTGGCGACACCACACCGAGGGTGTATTTGTCGCTTTGGTCGGTGAGCTTGAGCCTTTTGCCATCGGTGCAGATAAAGGCGGTTTTTTCCTGCATGATTTTTTCCATGTCGGCACTTAAGGGTTTTTCTACGAGTTCTTTTTTGGGAGCACCTGCTGTGGCAATGATGGAGTCTTTGTCGGTGATGCAAACGGGCATGCCCGAAGTTTTGTAGAGCGATTCGGCATATTTGGAAGCAAACTCACTAAGCTCACCTATGGGTGAATATTTTTTGAAAATAACTCCACCCTCTCTGTCGGTAAAAATTTCAAGCGGGTCGCCTTCGCGGATGCGCATGGTTCTGCGGATTTCTTTGGGGATTACTACGCGGCCAAGATCGTCTATTCTTCTAACAATTCCTGTTGCTTTCATTATATTAATCT
>JAFVSB010000062.1 GCA_017503945.1 Clostridia bacterium | reverse complement strand
GCAGCATACACTTTGTGCGCACTGATGATGTGATGGTGTTTGAAAGAGAGCACAAAAATGAAAAAATAAGAATCATTATAAATAATTCGTATGATGAATATGAGTGCGATGTAAAAAAATCATTCTTATCTCACAATGTGAGCCTGAGAGGGCAAAAGCTATATATTCAAAATGGCGGATTTAATGTGGAGAAAATATCAAAACGGAGCAATCATGCATGATTGCTCCGTTTTTGTTTTATATCTTATTTCTTTTAATTTTGCCTGTAGATGTTTTAATGAATTCTTCGGTTCTGTATTCCACTGTGCGGATTCTTTTAAACTCAACAAGAGTTTTGTTTATCTCAGCTATTGCTTCGTCGATAGAGGCAGTGGTGGTAATCTCCGGGTCATACACGACTATTGCGCCAATGACCGACTTTTCGCCCGTCATCACAACCACGCTTTCGAGCACACCGTTTATATCATTGAGCTTTGACTCAGTTTCTTCGGGAAACACATTTTCGCCGTTTGGAAGCACTATGACATTTTTCTTTCTGCCGCAAATGAAGAGGTAGCCGTCTGTATCTATGTAGCCTATGTCACCTGTGTGGAACCATCCGTCATAAATGGGGGATTCTTCATCCATATAGCCAAGCATTATATTGGGGCCTTTGGCAATGATTTCGCCAATGCCCTTGGAATCGGGCTCATGTATTTTGATTTCAACACCGGGAATTGCCTTGCCCACCGAGCCAAGGCGCATGTGAGTGGGATTTTCGGCAGAGAGCACGGGTGAAGTTTCGCTCAGACCATAGCCCTGAATGAGCAAAAGACCGATGTCATTGTAGAAATTGGCTGTTTCGGGCGATATTGCTGCCGCACCTGTGATAATCATGCGGATGCCTCCTCCGAGCGACTGGTGCACAGTGGCAAAAAGCTTGCGACGCACATCGATGCCAAGCTTTAAAAGAAAACGGCTCAGAGAGCGTGCAAAGTTGAATTTTTTGGTCATGCCTGTTTTTTCTATGTGGGCCATGATGTTGGCTTTCATTTTGTCGAGAATAAGGGGCACTGCCACAAATGCGGTGACATGATAGTCGGTAAATGCTTTTTTGATGCGCAACCCCTCGCAAAAGCAAGAGCAAGCACCGTTATAAAAATATACAAAAAATCCTACGATGCCAAATGCATGGAAAAACGGCAGCAGAGCAAGGTAGATATCTTCACAGCGAAAATCTTCCCACTGGCACAGTGAGAGCACATTGGACATTATGTTATAATGAGAGAGCAAAACCGCTTTGGAGTTGGAGGTGGTGCCCGAAGTGAAGAGAATCACTGCAAGCTCGTCTTTGGAAACCACCGGTGCTTCAAATGCCACATCGCTCTCAAGCGATTCAAGAGCATCGTAGCACACCTTGTGCTCAACACTCTGGCAGGCGCATTTTTCTTCGATATCTTTGGCAAAAAAGATTGCCTTAGCACCGCTTCGCTCTACAATGCGGGTGTATTCCTCAACGGGAAGTGATGCATCAAGCGGCACTATCACACAGCCTGCATATATTGCTGCCACAGCCGACAAAACCCACTCATATGAGTTGCGGCTGCTCACTATCACTCTCGAGCCCGAAAGTCCCATCGCGGCAAATCCGTTTGACAAACGAATTACCCTCTTTTCAAACTCTGCAAAGGTCAGAGAATAAATCTTTTTGTTCTCTTTGAGCATAAATGCCTTGCGATCAGCAAATTTCACACAAGTGTTGTGAATCATTTCTTTTAAGGTCATTGTCGTTTCCTCTCGCTTATATTCTTTATATTATATCAAAATATTTTTCTATTTTCTCACGGCTGCAGGCAAATCTGCCCGATGCCATGGTGCCTTTGCCGCCGCCTCTGCCATTTAGTGCCGAATTGGCATCTTTGGAAAAGGGTGCAATCTCACCTGATTGCATTGCCATCACATATGTGTAACCGCGCTCGTCATCACCCGAGAGCGCTAAAGCAAGGCGGGGGGTTTTTGCTTTGAGAATGTTTGCCATGCGTCGCAGGCTTTCGCCGTCGGCATCAGGATAAAAGAGACAGATGTTACCGCTGCAATCATCTGCCGATGCAGCCACAAGCTCAGAGAGCTTTTTATCTTTTTGCGAAAGCTCTGCTCTGAGGTGATTGACTTCATCTAAGAGAGCTTGCACGCCTTGGGCTATTTCATTTTGAGGCACAGAAAGCAGATTAGACACAGTCCTTGCCGCCTCGCATTTTTGGTCATAGTCACGCAGAGCATCAAAGCCGCAAAGAATGGTGAGCCTCATGCCGCCGCGGTGGCGCATTGCATCTGTTATCTTTATGATGCCTATCTCACCTGTATGCTTCACATGAGGAGCACAGCAGGCGCAGGCGTCAACATCGCCAATAGTCACCACTCTCACAGCACCCTCAATATTGCCCTTGGCTCTGAAATCCATCGAATCAAGCTCATCTGCACTTGGGTAGCATGCCGTCACGCTCATGTTTTTAGCAACTGCTTCATTGGCAAGAAGCTCTACCTTTTTGATTTGCTCTTGGTCAAGCTCTCCGCTAAGGTCCATTGTCACAACTTTCTCGCCCAAATGAAAACCCACATTTTTATAACCATAGAGCCTATGGGCAATACCGCATATAATGTGCTCGCCGCTATGGTTTTGCATGTTGCGGAATCTTAGCGCAAAATCTATGCTACCGTGGACCATTTTGCCAGCTTCGAGAGGTTCGTGGCTTATGTGGTATATGGTATCGCCGCAAAGCTCGGCGCCTATTATCTCCACGCCGTCAATATGACCGCGGTCACTGCATTGGCCTCCTTCTTCGGGGAAGAATAAGGTGCGGTCAAGCTCTGTTTTATACACATCGCCTATCTTTTCGCATGCAAGCACCACTGCATCAAACTCGGTGGCATGGCTATCGTTATCATATAGTTTTTGAGTCATATTATCGTCTCCAAATTCGCTTTCAGCACACCATGTGCTGAAAACATATTACCACAATTTAGATGGTTTGTCAACAAAAAAAGAGTACTTTTGCAAGCACTCTTTTTGTATAATACAATTACCTGTCAGCTGTAAATGGTTTTTGTAACATTTTACGCCTTGTTTGAAGCTGTAATCAGGGCTCTTGGCCAAAGCGGTTGGCGCCGCGATTACCTTTCATTGCAAGCAAAATCATTAAAATTGCCGAGCCTATGGGTGCTGCAAAGAGCAGCAGTGCCATTACGGCGCTGCGGCCTGTGTCGTGCAGACGACGCACAATGAGTGCAAGCTGCGGAATAAGTATCACAAAGCCATACACTGCCGATGCATAGTTCACAATGTCAAAGGCAGTCTTATACACCTGCCTTACATCGCCCGATGCGGTAAGGTTGACGGCGGCAAGATGGTCAATACCAACGAGCGCAAGTGCGAAAAAGAGCACCACAATTGCGTTGGCAAGGTATGCCCACCAGTATTCGCCTCTTGAGCTTCGTGAGCTAAAGTCGAAAAACTTTGTAAACATAGCCTTGTAGGCACTTATGAGATTATACTTTTTGTTATCGCCCGTCGGCAAAGTGTGGAGTTCAGCTCCACAACCAAGGCACACAATGAGGTTGTCATCATCATATGCCATGCCGCACGAGGGGCATCTTTTGCTTTCGTTCATATTTCACACCTCTTGGGGAACAAATGCAGGCATGAGCGCAAGCTTAAAAAGGTTACGCTCGTGCAGAGTGTCTATTCTGCGCTTTGTTTGTTCATTTTCTATCTTGCCTGTGCGGATATACCTATCCAGTTCAGCATAGGTAAAACCGAGGTTATCCTCGTCGGTTTTGCCGCAAAGACCGTCGATGGGAGTCTTTTCCACAAGGTCAGAGGGTAATCCAAGCTCATGGCCTATTGCCTTTACCTCGGTGACGGTAAGGTGCGAAAGCGGCGAAAAATCACCTGCCGCATCGCCATAACGGGTGGAATAGCCCACCCAATCTTCAGATAGATTGCAGGTGTTGGCAACTCTGCCGTTGCAGCTTTGTGACACTGCATAGAGCACAGTCATTCGTATGCGCGGGGGCATATTGATTCGGCTCTGCTCCGAGAGCGTGAGCGAATGAGGGAAAGATGTCATAAAGGCATCGGATATATTTTGAATATTCACCGTGTGAGTAGCAATGCCGAGGTGGTCGCACAGCTTGTGGGAGCAATCGATGTCGTGCTGGTTGCCGCATGGCATAAGCACTCCGATTACGCGTTCAGCGCCAAGTGCCTCGCAGCACAGAGCTGCCACCACCGAGCTGTCTTTGCCGCCCGATATGCCCACAACAGCATTGCAATCTTTGCCGTTTTGGTCAAAAAACGAGCGAATCCACTCTACACAGTCATCTTTTATTTTTTTTGCATCAAACACATTTATCGCCTCAGTTACAAAATTGATAATAGAATTTTATCACAAAGAGGGCGCTGTGTCAATTGCATCATACTTTTTCATCAGTTTGCGGTAAAATGTACATATTTTAAAATCCCATGTGAAGCAATGCATTTTCAGCCACAAAGTCCTATCGGTGATATCGGGAAATTTAATTTCACATTGCTCACATTTGAGCCGCTGATCATTTACACTTTCAAAAAACGGACACAGTGCATATTTTTTTTGCATTGTTTTTTGCTTCATTATTTTTTGCATTGCACTCACCTCTATTTCAGCTTGTGCAATCTCACAAAGGTGCCATAGGTAACACCTTCGGCTTTGCTTTGGCGGGCAGCATCGGTGAGAGTGATTTTAACGGGGACTTTGATTTTGGTCTTTTGAATAAGGCCAATATCTCTCATATACTTGCCCTGACATTTTTTAGTACAGAATTTGCGTTTGCGTGATGCGTCAAAAATATGTCCGCACCATTGACACAAATGCTTGCTAAGCTTTGGGCTGCAGTGGCTTTTGTAGAGCTCTGAGCATTTTTTGCGGCAAAACTTGCGCGCACTTTTGTCTGTTGTAAAAACTGTTTTGCAATATGGACAAATTTTTGTGTACTTATGCTTCATTGTTCCTCCTGTCAGATGTTGGCTTCAATAACACATCCCAGTATGTACATACAAGCGGAAAATGCTATCAAGACCTTTTCACTGTTAAACATTCCGATAATCATTTGTTTCATATGAAACACATCCTTTCGTATCTGCACAATGCTTTTGATTGCCGATGTTTCGTTATCGACACATTTATCTTAACACAGTTTTGTGTCATTGTCAACACATTTTTTCAAAAAAGTGTTGATTTTTTTGAAATTGTGTGTTATTATAGTTACATCAACGATGAAAGGACTGGTTATATGGCAAATTTGGGAGACAGAATCAAACAGCTTCGCAAAAAGCATGGCTACACCCAGAGCGAGTTCATTCAAATATTAAAAGATAAATACAATCTCAAGGCCGACAGGGTCATGCTCAGCAAATGGGAATGCTCCAAGCAATGCCCGCATATTGAAACGCTAAAGTGCATTGCGAGTGCTTTTGATGTGTCGCTTGACTACCTCAACGGCATTGAAGAAAAACCTAACCTTAAGCTGCGCAATGTGTCGCCTGCAGTGGAAGTGCAAATGCCCATGTATGGCAAGATTGCATGCGGCTCACCCATAGAATGTAATGTAGATTTTGACATAGAGACCATTCACGGCGACCATGTGGACGGCGACTTTTGCGTTATTGCAAGGGGCGACAGCATGATAAACGCCCGCATCTTCGATGGTGACATCATCACAGTGAGGCGTCAGAGCGTGGTGGAAAACGGCGAAATTGCCGCGGTTGCCATTGGTGACGAAGCCACTCTCAAGCGAGTGTATTACATTGAAAACGGCGTGATGCTTGTGCCCGAAAATCCTGCATACAAGCCCATGGTGTTTGTGGGCGAAGATTGTGCCAATGTGGTGATACTCGGAAAGGCTGTGTCGATGCACACAGTGCTCAATTAATTTGGCTTTTTGCCTTGAAAAAAAGAGCGTATTATGATATAATATCTCTAATTTATCATATCACGAAAAGAGACAGTTATAATGGAAGTTTATCTGGACAACAGTGCCACCACACGCCCCTATGAAGAGGCGGCAAAAGCAGTATATGACACAATGCTCTCATGCTATGGCAACCCCTCGTCGCTTCACCGCATGGGTAAGACGGCAGAGGATTTGCTCGAAGATTGCCGAAGGGTCATTGCCGCTACTGTTTATGGTATACCTGATGAGATATACTTTACCTCAGGCGGCACCGAGAGTGACAACTTAGCTCTCATAGGCTACTGCATGGCAAACCGCCGCAAGGGCAACCGCATCATCACTCAGCGCACCGAGCATGCGGCAGTGCTTGAGACCATGAACTATTTGGAGCAAAACGGCTTTGAGGTAGTGTATGTGGATATCACCCCCCTCGGCATACCCAATATGGAAATGCTTAAGGCAGCAATTGATGAGCGCACCCTTCTTTTGAGCTTTATGTATGTGAACAACGAAAACGGCGCTATCTTTCCCATTGCCGACATCGCCGCACTTGCCAAAGCAGCAAAATGCGCCCTGCATGTAGACGCGGTGCAGGCATATGGCAAGCTTCCCATCAATGTGCGCACTCTGGGGGTAGATTTACTCACCATTTCTTCTCACAAGATTCACGGCCCCAACGG
>JAFVSB010000061.1 GCA_017503945.1 Clostridia bacterium | reverse complement strand
TTGGAATATGATGAACAAGAGGACCCATTGCCGTTTGACATAGATGCTCCCATCATTGAAATTGGTGATCGCGACTATGCACTGTGGTTTCGTGATTTTGCTGCAGACATTCGCAAATATGACGGAAAAACGGTGCGCTTTAAGGGCATAGTCGGCATTGGCAAAAATATGAAAAGCGGCGTTGCCATTTGCGGCCGTCATGTGATGACCTGCTGTATCGACGATTTGGAATTTAAAGGTCTTGTGTGCGTTGATGTGCCTGCTCCAGCCGCACTTGCCAACCGCGACTGGGTCATCATGACCGCGCGTATAGCCATTGAATATCATGAGCTTTATCGCAAAGAGGGCCCTGTGCTCCATGTGCTGTCGGTGGAAAAATCCACCGTGCCCGAGCAGGAAATTGCTACCTTTTTTTGATAACAAATTTTCAAGGAGCGAATCATGACCTTTACAGAAATTGTACTTTTTGGTGTTGGTCTTGCAATGGACGCTTTTGCCGTGTCGGTGTGCAAGGGCTTGTGCATGAAAAAAATAAATTATCTTCACTGCTTTATCATAGCGCTTTTCTTTGGAGGCTTTCAGGCCATCATGCCCTTTGCGGGCTTTTGGCTTGGCAAAACCTTTGAAAGCTGCATCACAGGCGTTGATCACTGGGTGGCGTTTATACTGCTTGTGTATATAGGTGCCAAGATGGTGCGCGAAGCCTTTGAATCTGAAACCGGCTCGGCGTGTGACATCATGGGCAGACTCAATATAAGAGAACTTTTTGTGCTTGCCATAGCCACCAGCATTGATGCACTTGCAGTGGGCATAACATTTTCGTTTTACAAAGACACCAACATATATAAAAACATCACTATAATAGGCGTAGTTACCTTTGTGATATCGTTTGCAGGGGTGGTCATTGGCAATCGCTTTGGCAACCGCTACAAGCAAAAGGCGGAAGTGGCAGGCGGAATAATCCTTGTGCTTTTGGGCTTTAAAATTTTGTTTGAAGGTGTGGGGTTAATATGATGTCTGATTGCAGATTGTGTCCGCGAATGTGCGGAGCTGACCGCGCACACGGCACCACAGGCTATTGCGGCCGCACAAGTGAGCTCACTTTGGCAAGGGCCGCGCTTCATCATTGGGAAGAACCGTGTATCTCGGGCACCAATGGCTCGGGGGCGGTGTTTTTCTCAGGTTGTACTCTTGGGTGTATCTACTGTCAGAATCGCACCATTGCACTGGGAAAAAGCGGCAAGGCGGTGAGCGTGCCAAGGCTTGCCGACATCTTTTTTGAGCTTGCTTCTCAAGGTGCTCATAATATAAATCTTGTGACGCCCACTCATTACATACCTCAGATTATAAATGCCATAGAGCTTGCAAAAGCGCGTGGACTCACTCTGCCATTTGTGTACAACACAAGCGGTTATGAAAGGGTAGAGAGCCTTGCCATGCTCGACGGTCTCATCGACATATACTTGCCCGATTTTAAATATTGGACAAGTGCACCCTCAAAGCGATATTCTAATGCACCTGACTATAGCGAGGCGGCAAAGAGCGCCATTGCCGAAATGGTGCGCCAGCGCCCCGATTGCACATATGACGCCAATGGCATCATGCAAAAGGGCGTGATAGTGAGGCACATGCTTATGCCAGAGGGAGTGTATGAAGCCAAGAGAATTGTGAAATATCTTTATGAAACCTATGGCAATGGCATTGTGTATAGCCTCATGAGTCAATACACACCCATGCAACATTTTGAACAATATAGCGAGCTTAACCGCAAGGTGAAGCGAAGCGAATATGACAGATTTGTGGATTACTGCATAGAGCTTGGCATAGAAAATGCCTACATTCAAGACGGCGAAGCCGCAAGCGAGAGCTTTGTGCCGCCGTTTGACAACACGGGAATTTAAAAAGCAAGCATAGACTCTCGCAAAAAGCCTCTGCAGCCGTAAGGCGAAGCCCAGCTTTTGGAGAGAGTCTATGCTTGCCGCAAAAGATTTGAAAGGAAGATACATATGCACGAATATCATGCAGGAGAATATGACATAGCCGTAATCGGCGGCGGACACGCAGGCTGCGAAGCCGCGCTTGCAGGCGCCAGGCTCGGTGCAAAGACCATCATGTTTGTCATCAATATGGACACGGTTGCCAACATGGCGTGTAATCCCTGCATTGGCGGCACTGCCAAGGGTCACCTTGTGCGTGAGATAGATGCCCTCGGCGGCGAGATGGGCAAGGTTGCCGACAAGACCTTTATCCAGTCGCGCATGCTCAATCGCGGCAAGGGTCCTGCGGTATATTCATTGCGTGTGCAATCAGACAGGCGCAAATACTCAGAGGTGATGAAACACACTCTTGAGCGCCAGCCCAATCTTGACATAAAGCAGGCAGAGGTTATTGAAATAGGCTTTGATGAAAACAAACGCGTCACCTCGGTGCTCACCAATCTTGGCGCACGCTACAGTGTAAAAAGCGCCATCATCGCCACAGGCACCTTTCTCAAGGGCAAGGTCATTGTGGGCGATGTGAGCTTTGAAAGCGGCCCCGACGGTGTTTTTCCTGCGAATGGATTGTCGCAATGCCTCAAAGATGCAGGCATTGAGCTTATGCGCTTTAAAACAGGCACACCGGCGCGCATCAACAAAAATAGTGTTGATTTTTCTAAAATGGAGCCTCAGGAGGGCGACGAGGAAATTGTGCCGTTCTCTTTTGAAACAACCGAGGTGGGGGAGAACAAGGTCAAATGCTGGCTTACCTACACCACCGAAGAAACCCACAATATCATCAAAGAAAACCTCCATCGCTCACCGCTGTATAGCGGCATGATAGAGGGCGTGGGTCCAAGATATTGCCCGTCTATTGAAGATAAGGTGGTTCGTTTTGCTGACAAACCGCGCCATCAGCTCTTTGTGGAGCCATGCGGCATGGGCACCGACGAGATGTATATTCAGGGTTTTTCAACAAGCCTGCCCGAAGATGTGCAGCACAGGATGATTCATTCCATACCTGGTCTTGAAAATGCCAAAATGATGCGCACAGCTTATGCCATCGAATATGATTGCTGTGATGCAACGGAGCTTTATGGCACGCTCGAATTCAAAAAATACCCCGGCCTTTATGGCGCGGGGCAGTTCAACGGCAGCTCCGGCTACGAAGAGGCCGCAGCTCAGGGGCTTGTGGCAGGTATAAATGCCGCACTCAAAATTCAGGGCAGGGAGTCTTTTGTGCTTGACCGAAGCGAGAGCTACATTGGCACGCTCATCGATGATCTCACCGTAAAGGGCACAGGCGAGCCGTATCGCATGATGACCTCGCGAAGTGAATACCGCCTCATTCTCAGGCAGGATAATGCCGACCTCAGGCTCACACCAAAGGGCAGAGAACTTGGACTGATATCAGACGAACGCTACGAAAAATTCCTTGCAAAAAAAGCCATGGTAGAAGCAGAAATTGCCAGAGTAGAAAAAAAGACAGTGGCACCAAGCGCCACTGCCAATGATTTACTTGCACGCTTTAGCTCTACACCCATCACCACAGGCGTGAAGCTTGGCGAGCTTGTAAGACGCCCTGAGCTTAACTATGAAATCCTATCTGAGCTAGACCCCGAGCGCCCCGAGCTTCCGGCTGATGTGCGCGAGCAGGTGTATATTCAGATTAAATATGACGGCTACATCAAAAAGCAGCTTGAGCAGGTGGAAAAATACCGCAAGCTTGAAGCCAGACTCATCCCCGATGATATCGACTATGACAAAATAGAGGGACTTCGCATAGAAGCCCGCCAGAAGCTTTCTAAAATCCGCCCTCGCTCTGTGGGGCAGGCAAGCCGAATTTCGGGCGTGTCACCTGCGGATATGAATGTGCTTTTGATATATCTTCAAATTAACAAATAGGAGAACGCTATGAGCATTATAACTGACATAATGACATTTCACGGAGCAAGCGAAAGCGTTGCTTGCCAGTTTGACACATACTATAAAATGCTGATTGAGTGGAATGAAAAAATCAATCTCACCGCCATTACCGAGGAGCGTGAGGCAGCTCTCAAGCACTTTGTGGATTGCATAAGTGCCTTTAGCTGCGACAAAATTTCAGACGGTGCATCGGTGATTGATGTTGGCACGGGGGCAGGATTCCCCGGACTTCCACTAAAGATATATAACCCCACTCTCAAGGTCACCTTGATGGATTCACTAAACAAGAGAATCAATTTTTTAAATGAAGTTATAGCAGAGCTTGGTCTTAGTGAGGTGACCACTATTCACTCGCGTGCCGAAGAGCTTGGCAAAAATAAAGCTCATAGGGAAAAATATGATGTGTGTGTGTCAAGGGCTGTTGCCAATCTTGCCACACTTTCGGAGCTTTGCCTGCCGTTTGTGAAGGTTGGGGGATATTTTGTGAGCATGAAAGGCCCCAAAGCCGAGGAAGAACTAAAAGCAGCTGCAAAGGCAATAGAGCTTTGCGGCGGCAAGGTGGAAAAGGTGCACAGCTATGCAATAGATGGCACCGACTATGACCACAATCTTGTGGTCATCAAGAAGGTGAGCCCCACACCGCCAAGATTTCCGCGAAATGCGCCAAAACCTGCCAAAGAGCCTTTAATATAAAAAAATACCGCTGTGATAATTCATTCACAGCGGTTTTTTATGCTTTGGTTATTAGTCATCAATTTGGGGGTTGGTAGCAGTTTCAAATATTGCTTCAACCTCGGCCGATGGCTTTTTGTCGATGAGGGTTACAACAATGGCTGCCACAAATGCTGCCACAAAGCCCGGGAGCAACTCATATATGCCTGTGGAGGCTGTGAGATATATAAACCACACTATGTCTACAATTGCACCGGCCACAATACCTGCGATTGCGCCTTTATATGTAAATCTCTTCCAGAAAAGTGAAAGGAGAATTACAGGTCCAAATGCTGCACCAAACAGTGCCCATGCATTTGACACAAGGTTCATGATAGCTGCTGCACCTTCGCCTTTGCTGCTTGCAATGAAGAATGCCACAACCGACACAATCACAACCACAATTCTGCCTACCCACAAAAGCTCTTTTTCAGAAGCGGATTTTCTGATGAGGGGTTTGTAGATGTCACTTGTGAATGATGAAGAAGCCACAAGCAGCTGAGAATCGGCAGTAGACATTGAAGCTGCAATGATTGCCGCAAGAAGTATGCCTGCAACGAAGGGCACAAAGAGCTTACGCGCAAGCAGCACAAATATCATTTCCTGACTGCCTGATGAAAGCAGACCCTCTGCAAAAGAAGTGCCGTCAGAGAGCACAAACATTCTGCCAAAGTATGCAAGCACGATGGTTGCCGCAAGTGCTATTACAATCCACACCGATGCAACAATGGTGGATTTTTTGATCATGCTGGGTTTTTCGATAGCCATAAATCTTACGATGATGTGGGGCATGCCGAAATATCCAAGACCCCATGCAAGACCCGACACAATCTCTTTCCAATCAGCTGCAAAAAAGCTTGTGATGAAGTTGTAGCTTGTGCCGTCAGCGCCTTCAATTGTTTTGGAAAGAAGTTCACTTTGCATATTGCCCGAAGCTGCAATCATAATCGGCACAGCGAGCAGTGCCACAAGCATCAATAGACCCTGGAAGAAGTCTGTCCAGCACACTGCCTTGTAGCCGCCAAGGAAAGTGTATACAAGGATGATTGCCGCAAAGATAATCATTGCAACTGTGGGGTCAAGGGCAGGGAAGAGCTGCACAAACACCTTGGCACCTGCCGAGAAAGCCGATGCAACATATATTGTGAAGCTCACAAGGAACACGATTGCACATATGATTTTGAGAGCTGAGCTCTTTGCAAGAAAACGGTTGGTAAGATATTGGGGCATGGTGATGGCATCGCCCGATGCTTTGGAGAATTTGCGCAGCCTTTTGGCAACGATAATCCAGTTGAGGATTGTGCCTATTGCAAGACCAATGCCTATCCAAGCCTGACCGAGGCCAAAAGCGATGATGCTGCCCGGAAGACCCATGAGCAGCCATGCGCTCATGTCCGATGCCTGAGCACTCATGGCAGTAACCCATGGTCCCATTGACCTGCCGCCCAGGAAATATTCTTTTTCGCCTGCTTTGTTTTTGCTCTTGATGAAGAAATAGATGCCTACAGAGAGCATTGCTACAAAATAGAGCACAAAGGCGAGTACTTCGTAATTCATAAATTCATATCCTTTCGATTTAAAATATACCACAATACTATACCACAAAATGTCAGATTTTGCAATAGTTTATATTTCAGAGTTTTGCTTTTTGGCAATAAAGGCACCTATTGCCAGCACTGCAATCAGGATTGGTAGTGCAAACGCGATGCCGTTTAGTGTGCGAAGAGATGATGTGGCAAAATCGGTAAACACATGGCAGAAGGTGTTGGTCACCGAGGCAAACACAACAGAGCTTCCCACACAGGCAAGAGCTCGCAAAAGCTTGGGCGCTTTGCATTTTATACACACTACTGCCGCAGCAAGCATGGGCCAGCCAATGAGAAATTCTTTGGTGCGGGGTCTTGCGCCCGAAATCTCGGCAATGAAATTGCGCATCTGATTTTCAAGCGGCGAGATCTTGGCGTTGCCGCTGCGCATCACATACACTGCCGCAACCGCTATCGCAGCCAGAGCTGCAAGCACATGCCACAGCTTTATTTTGCCGATGGCAGTGCGCAAATCAAAGCGGCAATCTTCATATATCCACATTGCAACCAGTGCATATGCCACAGGGAGCATCAAGGTGAGCTTAACTCCTCTGAAGATTGCATCGTTGAGGTAGTAATCGGCACCCGATAAAAGTGCGCCGAGCCCTAAAGCACCAAGCGCAAGAGCAGCCACTGCTGCGCCAAATGTGCACAATGCGGTCACAACGATTCCGTTATTTTCTTTGGCTTTGTGGCATGCTTCAATGCTCACACTAAAAGCAAAGCAAGCCGCCACGGGAGCAAAGAGTGTGGGGTAGAGCATGATGACGGCATCGGGCATAATAAACGATATGCCAAATGCGCCAAGTGATGCAATAGTGGCGGTGTATTCAAGGATTGCACTTCGCTTTTTGAGCGTGATGAGCACACACAAAAGTGCCATCATCACTCCAAGTGATGCTCCGCCTGCAGAGGCTGTGCGCCTGTGAGGCTCATAGCCTGTAAGAGTCACTTCTTTGCCTTCTTCATAGCCCAGATTTTGCATCCACTCGCCAAATTTTACCGCTGCATATGAGGTATCTTTAATTGCATCATCTACATTGCCTGAGCCATCGTCTATCTGATTTATGGCAATAAATTCGGTGTTGCGGTCACGGGCAGAATTTATCATGTGGTGATACAAAAGCTCGCCCGCATTTTGCGTGCCGGAATCGGCACTCAGAGTGCGCAGGGGGTTTTTGAGAGTTTCGTAGCAGCGCATCACTTTGCCGCCTGAAGCTGCCACATAGTCTTCATAGCCTTTGGGCTTTTCATTTGAAAGCTGACTCATGTTTTCTGATACTACAACAGTCAGTGAGTTTGCAGCTATCACTTCTTCAAGCGGTGCCGAAAAAGCGCGTTCTTTTTTGTTTTGCTTTATGACAAGATATTTCACATCGTTTTGCTTTATTATTGCGTCAAGCTCTGCGGCATAGCTTTGGCTTTTTTCATCGCCCACTTTTGCTCTCAGGGCAATGTCAAAACCCATTTGTCTGCACTTTGCAATCCTTTGGGCATCAAAGCCGAGCTCTGATTCATCTGCAAGCAGAGTGTGTATGCCATTTGCTTTGTATATGCTCAGATTATCGTCGGTCATATCATCTCTGAGCACAAGCGCCGCTACATAGCCGTTGTGAGATTTTTCAAAGCGTATGCGCATGGCAAGCGAGGGCAGCATGCAAGCAAGTGATAAAATTATAACAAGTGTTATAATGACATTTCGTTTTTTCATAGCTTTACCTCTTGGTTACTATAAACTTTATGCATCCTGTAAGAGCAAGCACTGCCACATATGCCAAGGCGCAAAGCGCAAGCCTTGGTGCAAAGGCAAGCTCTGTGCCCGAAAGGGGCAGAGCGAGATTTTTGGAAAGCTCATACACAATCAGTGCCGAAGCGCCCGACAAGGCAATTTTGCCAATGTTTTTGCAAAGAGCAGCCGAAAAATAGTTGCCCACACTTTTGGTTATGGCAAAGAGTATGCACACTGCATAAAGCGAGAATATCACAGTGGTAGAAAGCGCCACAAGCTCCGGATTGCCTTTTGCAATGAAGGTGTTGATAAACGGCTTGAGTGTTACTGCGGCAATCGTACCTGCCACAGTGTAGCGGTATTTGCCGTCGAGGTAGAGCACCTTGCCCAAAAGCTCCTGACACACATAGCCAAAAAAGCCAAAGGTGTATATGCCAAAGAGCAGAGCGGTGGTCTCGCTCATGCGCTCAGTAAACTCGCCTCTTTCATAAAGAAGTGATATTATGTCACCTCCAAAGCATGTCACTGTGAGCATAAATGGCACAAAAATTGCAAGCAGCACAGTGATAATGTAGCCAAGAAGCTTCTTTACCATATCGGTATTGCCGCTTTCAAAATGACGGCATATCGATGGATACGACACATTGCTCATTGCCACCACAAACACGCTTGCTATGGTCACAAAAAGATTGGAAGCATAGTTGATGGTAGATGCCGCGCCGCTGTCGGCTGTCACCGAGGCTTTGTCGGCCATGAACACAAGCTGAAACATCATGCCCGATATGAAGATATAGAGCGCTTCGCGGTTAGTGTCTTTGCCGGAGCGCACACCTTTTAGCGAACCTGCAAGGCGGTAGCCTTTCTTTAAAAAGCTTGGCAGGAGAATCACAATGTGCAAAAACCAACCCACTGTGGTGATGATGCTCACGGTGGTGATGTCAGCCGAGGGAGCAAGTAGCGAAGCAATTATGACAACATTGTATGGCAGACTCATCACAGAGGTCACAAAAAACACGCCCGAATTTTGCAACACGCCCGACATTATATATGCCACAATGACAAAAAGACAGCTTGGCAGCATGATATACATTATCTTTACTGCATCATCATGCATGTGGCCTGCAAGCCCCGGAAGAAGCACTTTCACTATTGGGCCTGCAAGGGCATAGAGAAGCGCGGTGATTGCAAGGGTGACCAAGGCAGTTTTACCGATAAAGTGTGCCACATATTGCTTTTGATTTTGTTCGCCAATATTTTCGCTCTTGTTGAGGTTTTTGATGACAAGGGTGGAGAGCGCTCCGCCTATGCCTGTGAACACAAGGCTTGCCAGACCGAAAACCTGAAAGTATATGTCGGTATATTCACTTGCACCAAAAACAGACGCAAACACAATGTCTCTCAAAAAGCCAAGACATTTTGCCGCAAGTATGCCTATAACAACCATAATGTATGCGCCGCCGTTCATGTTTTCAGTCCTTTCATGGGATTATTTATAACTTATATGATACAATATTTGGAGCAATTAGTCAAGACGAGATAGTTGTTGACTAAAAAATGCTACTATGATATAATTGACACTGGTGATATATATGAATATAAGAGATTTTATGACAAATGCCTTTGCAGTTTTGAGGGGCATGCTTCAAAGATATAAATTTTCCTCTGTCGGCTCTCTTTTGCGCATTGAAAAGGGAGTGAGAGTGTGGAAATCAAACGGTGAGGTCAGCGTGGGCAAAAGGGTGCTTTTGCACCGCGGTGTAAAGCTCAGCGCCTATGGCGCACACTCGAGGGCGCGCATCATAATTGGTGATCGCACCTACATTGGCGATCGCACCGAGATTCATGCAGGCTCTTTGGTGGAGATTGGCTCCGGGTGTGACATTTCGTGGGATTGCAACATTTTAGACCGCGACTACCACAAGCTAAACTCCGACACAGAGACTGTAAAACCTGTTAAAATCTGCGATAATGTGTGGATTGGCTGCGGAGCCACAGTGCTCAAGGGAGTCACCATAGGTGAGGGGGCAGTTGTTGCCGCAGGCGCGGTTGTGACCAAAGATGTGCCGCCGCACGCCTTAGTGGGTGGTAATCCTGCCCGAGTGCTCAAAGAAAATGTGACCTGGAGACCATAACCTCATGAAAAAGAAAAACATTGGCTCGCTGATTGGCTCGGTAATGGTGATAATGATAGCTTCAAGGCTTCTTGCACTGCTGAGCTCTCAGATTTATATGTCGGTTTTTGGCACTGACAGTATATACATCAATATCTATTCTTATGCAATAAACATTCCCAACATTATCTTCACCTGCATAGGCACTGCGCTCTCCACTGTGGTCATTCCCATATATGTGGGTCACCGCGCGGTGGGCGAGGGGCAAAAGGCAAAGCTTTTTGCCGACAACATCATCACTGTGTCTACTGTGCTCACGCTTCTTTTGGTGATTGCAGGCATGTGCATTGCACCGCTTTTGGTGAGCTTCACAGGCTTTGCAAGTGATGATGCTTCGAGGAGTTTTGCCGTAAAAAGCCTCATGATTGTTATGCCCGTGATGTTTTTTTATGCGTGGAACTATATCTTTCAGGGTATGCTTCAATCAGAGGGCAAATTCTGGCTGCCTGCTTTTGTGAGCGTGCCAAGCTCGCTCATTGTCATTGCATATGTGCTCTTTTTGTCGGACCGATTTGGCGTGACGGGGCTGCTCTTTGCCACAGTGGCAGGGCTTGCGCTTCAGGCGCTCATATTGGTGCCGCCGCTATATCGGGCGGGCTACCGCTACAGAGTGCGCTTTCGCCTCACTGACCCCGACATTATAAAGGCGGGCAAAATGACAGTGCCCGTGCTTTTGGGCGTGGGGGCATATCAGCTCAACATGCTTTTTAATTCCACCATGATTGCGCGCTATGATGCAGGCATGGTCACCATTCTCACCTTTGTGCAGAACATTACCATTCAGCTCGTGCTCGCCTTTGTGTATTCCATCACTGCAGTGGTATATCCCAAGCTTTCCGAGAGTGCCGCCAAGGGTGACATGAACGAATACAAACAAACCCTCGGAGGCATATTAAAAACCGTGTCGGCGCTTTTAGTGCCCATCTCTGCAGGCTTCATAGCCGTGAGAGAGCCGCTGCTCGACTTTTTGGTGGCGTGGGGCAAGGTGACGGGTGAGGCTGTGGCAAAGGCAGAGGTGTTTTTGAGCCTTTATGCAGTGGGCATCATAGGCATTGGTCTCAAGGAAATTCTCGACCGCGCGCTTTATTCTGTGAATAACACAAAAATTTCAGCCGTCAACGGTTTTGTTATAATGATTGTCAATGTGGTGCTCAGCCTTAGTCTGATGCCTGTTATGGGTGCATATGGCATACCGCTTGCATATTCGCTCGCTTCCATATCCGGTCTTTGCAATCTCATGTGGCAGCTAAGGCGCAAGGTGGGCTCTTTTGCTCCGGGCATGGGTGCTGAGCTTGTAAAATCCATTGTGTGCTCTTGTGTTATGATGGGGGCAGTGTGGTGTGTAAATGTCATGCTCAACGGTGTGATTTCGGGCAGCGGCATTGGAGTGCGCATCATAAAGCTTGCAGTGCCCGCACTTGTAGGTGTGGTTGTGTATGCAGCTACGGGTGCAATAGCAGGCATTGGCATGGTGAGAACCTATGCCGGCAAGATATTTTCGAGATTTTCAAAATGAGGTGATATACATATGGGCAAAATATCTTTTGCGCTCAGCTATGTGATGTACTATTTTTGGGCGCGCCATCTCCCGGGCTCTGATGTGCCCTACAGCATGGGCTCCAAAAAGATTAGAGCATTTTTTGCAAGACGGATGTTTTCATCAATGGGCAAAAATGTCAACATAGAGCACGGTGCGTTTTTTGCATCGGGCAAGGACATAAGCATCGGAGATAATTCAGGTCTTGGACTGAATTGCCGCGTGGCAGGGCCGCTGTCTATTGGCAATGATGTTATGATGGCGCCCAATGTGAGCATCTATACACAAAATCACGAAACAGAAAACATATACCGCCCCATGCGTCTGCAGACTGCCGAAAAGAAAAAGGTCACCATAGGCGATGATGTGTGGATTGGGGCAAATGCTATAATTCTGCCCGGTGTTACCGTTGGGAGCGGTGCCATCATAGCGGCAGGGGCAGTTGTTACCAAAGATGTGCCCGAGTTTGCCGTTGTGGGTGGCAATCCGGCGAAAATAATAAAAACAAGAACTCAAAAGGAGGGCGTTCCCCGTATGAAAGTATTATATCTCATCAATTATGCAGGTAATGCAGGCACCGAAAAATATGTGTATAACCTCATAAAAACCTATGAAGGCAAAGACACCAAGTGCTATTTTGCCTACAATGTAGAGGGCAAGCTCTCCAATGACTTAAAGGCGCTCGGCATACCTATGCTGCAGCTCAACATGCGCCACCCATTTGACAAAAAGGCGGCAAAAAAGCTTGCTGACTATTGCCGCACCAAC
Source organism: Clostridia bacterium (assembly GCA_017503945.1). Lineage (GTDB taxonomy): Bacteria > Bacillota > Clostridia > UMGS1810 > UMGS1810 > RGIG1828. The sequence goes on along the minus strand of JAFVSB010000061.1, from coordinate 17,988 downwards.
AACATCGATGTGATTCACGCCCAGTACCCTCGCGAAAACTATATTGCACTTCTTTCGCGCAAATACTACAGCGGCACAAAGGTGGTCTACACCTGCCATCTCACTCTCAAAACCAACTTCCTCTGGAAGATAACCAACAAAATAATGACCAAAAACAACCACAAAATCATCTCTGTGTGCAACAACGGCAAGGATCTTTTGGTGGGCAACGGTGTCAAGGCCGACAAGATAGATGTCATCTACAACGGCATCTTCCCCCATGAGCGCACAGGTGCAAATCCCAATCTCAGAGCTGAGCTCGGCATAGATGATGACACCTTTGTGATGACAACTCTGGCGCGCTATCACATAGCCAAGGGGCTTGATTATCTTACCAATTCAATAGAAAAGCTTACCAAGCTCACTGACAAAAAGTTTGTGCTTCTTATTCTCGGCGAGGGCGAGCTTTGGGACAAGATAACGGCTCTCATTCGTTCAAAGGGTCTTGAAAAGCACATTATGCAGCTTGGCTATCGCACCGATGCGGGCGAAATTCTCAAAATAAGTGACCTCTACATCAATAGTGCCAAGTGCTATGAGGCGCTTTCGTTTGCAATCTTAGAGGCTATGGATGCAGGCCTCCCTGTCATTGCCACCAATGTAGGCGGCAACGGAGATATCCTCTGTGATGAAAACGATTGCGGCATGCTTGTGGAATACGGCGATTGTGACCAGATGGCACAGGCTATAAACACCATGATGTCAGATGAAGAGCTAAGAGCAAAATATTCCAAAAATGCTCTTAAGGCTGTGGACACAGTGTTTAATCTTGACAATCTACTCGAAGAAACATATAAAAGATATTTTTAAATCCTTGGCTTTGTGCCAAATTATGCTAGTGTGACAGGATTCGAACTCTCACTGCCTGGCAACTGAAAATTTTAAAAGCTTTCAGTTTGTCGGTTTTGACGGGCGTCAGCCCGCCTTCAACCTGCCGCACTAAAATCTTAATAAAATTTTCAAGTTGTCAGGTGCTTGGCAGTTTCACATAGACAAATTTTCTTGAAACAAAGTAAATTACGCAGGGAATACTGGCGTATTTTCAAGGAATTTACTGTAGTTTCAGGTAAATTTGTCATGTGAAACCAATGTTAGTTCGAGTCCTGTCACACTAACAGGAGGTGAATGCCATGAAAATAATGCACATGATAAGCGGCGGCGACTCGGGTGGTGCCAAAACACACCTTTTTTCACTGCTCGACAAGCTCACATCACAATGTGATGTAGTGGTTGCTTGCCTTATGAGGGGTGTTTTTTACAATGAAATCCTCGAAAAAGATGTGGAGACGGTGCTCTTTGAGCAAAAAAACCGTTTTGACCTCCGTGTGCTTAAGGATATCCGCCGTTTTATAGCAGAGCGTGGCATTGAGCTTTTGCATGTGCATGGCGCGAGAGCCAATTTCATAGCAAAGTTTCTCAAAAAACACCTTTCAATTCCCATAGTCACCACAATGCACAGTGACTATCTTTTGGATTTTGACACATTTTTCAAAAAACTCATCTTCACCAATCTCAACTCATATTCTCTCAAAAAGCTCGACTATTTCATAGCGGTGTCCGATAGCTTTAAAGATATGCTCATAGACCGAGGCTTTTGCCCAAACAATATCCACACCGTCTACAATGGCATGGACTATGACACAATCCCCGCCGAGGTGACCTCCAAAGAGGATTTTGCGGCAAAATATTCGCTTGAGCTTTCCGATTCGCTCACATATGTGGGCATTGCCGCACGCTTTGACATTGTAAAAGGAGTTGACACCTTCATAAAAGGTGCTGCCCTTGCCTATGAAAAAAACAAAAATCTTCGTTTTCTCATTGCCGGTTCAGGCGTAGAAGAGGCCAATCTGCGCGCTCTCACCGAGTCGCTCGGTATGGGGGACGCAGTGCATTTTCTCGGCTATGTGACCGATATGTACGGCTTTTTGAATTTTATCGACATAAACTCTCTCACTTCACTTTGCGAGAGCTTTCCATATTCTATGCTCGAGGGGGCTGCCATGAAGCGTCCCATGCTTGCCAGCCGAGTGGGCGGCATACCTGCCCTTGTGGAAGACGGCGTAACAGGCGCGCTTTTTGAAAGCTGCAATGAGGCAGATTTTGCCCAAAAGCTTCTCGAGCTTGCAGCAGACAAGGAAAAACTTGCCCAAATGGGCGAGAACATATACCAAAAGGTGACCTCACAGTTTTCATCACAGGTGCTTGCCGATGACCACATGAGGATATACAGCTCCATCATAGCCGACTATCACAACCCCAAACGCTACGATTTTGTGCTCAGCGGCTACTACGGCTTCAATAACAGCGGTGATGATGCTCTGCTTCTGGCTCTTGTGACCGACCTGAAAAAAGCCAAGAGCGATGCGCGCCTTGCGGTGCTCTCGTCAAATCCGCTCTCTACCCGCAAAATGTATAAGGTCGATGCCTACGAGCGTGTGTCGCCGTTTAAGCTGCATAAGCTTTTCAAAAATTCGGCTGTGCTCCTTTCGGGCGGCGGCTCGCTAATTCAGGACGAAACAAGTTCCAAATCACTTTGGTATTATCTCTTTATCATAGCTTTTGCCAAGCGTTGCGGCATGAAGGTCATGCAGATTGCAAGCGGCATTGGCCCTGTGAACAAAAAGTGCAACAGACGCCTCACGGCAAGTGTGCTCAATCGCAATGTAGACCGTATCACCCTGCGTGAGCAAAAGTCATATGGTGAGCTAAAAGCCATGGGCATCACAGTGCCTGCCCAGGTGACTGCCGATCCTGCCATATCACTCACTGGGGAGGACAGCGAGCGCATCAGAGAAATTTTTGGCGCCAATTCGATTCCCTTTGATGAATACATCTGCGTTGCTCTCAGAAAGTGGAAGCACGCATCACCTGATTTTGAAGACAACATGGCAAAGGCTCTTGACCATGCTGCCAAGGTGCATGGCAAAGCAATTGTGTTTGTGCCTATGCAATATCCTGCCGATCTTACCATTGCGCGCTCTGTTTGCGCCAAAATGAGCCAGAAGGCATATATCATAGAGACTCCGTTCACAATCCGCGAGGCAATAGGCATCATCCGCTATTCATCACTCGTGGTGGCAATGAGGCTTCATTCGCTGGTGTATGCAGTGTCGTGCGCAGTTGGTGTGATAGCCATCAAATATGACCCCAAAATAGACGGCTTTATGGAATATTTCCGTCAGAAATACATTGCCGATGTTGCCACTGTCACCGACTCTCAGCTAAAAGAGCTCATTGATGCCTTTTACTCTGACAATGGCGGCACCGCTTCGGACAATTTGTGCACCGAAATGAAACAAAAAGCAAAACGAAATGCGGCAATAGCCGTTGAGCTTCTGGAGAATAGTGATGATAAACAAAAATGATGTACTCACCGGCACCGTAGCCGACCTCACAGTGGGCGGTGACGGTGTGGTTAAGGTAGATTCATACCCTGTGTTTGTGGCAGGGGCGGTGCCCGGCGATGTCATACGATATCGCGTGACCAAAACCAACAAAACCTATGGCTTTGGGCGCCTTGAAGAAATATTAACCCCATCATCTGACAGACGAGCACCCCAATGCTCGTCTTTTTCCGATTGCGGAGGTTGCACCCTTATGCATCTTGACTATGAGGCGCAGCTAAAGTTCAAATCTGACCTTGTGCACTCAAATCTCACTCGCATAGGTGGCTATAGTGCCGAGGAATTCACATATGAACCCATAGTGGGGGCAGACAATGAATATGCTTATCGCAATAAAGCCCAGTTCCCTGTGGGCATGCGCGGCGGCAGGGCAGTGTGCGGATTTTATCTGCCCAAAAGCCACATCATAGCGCCATGTGAGAGCTGCCTCATTCAGGACGAGCGCATAAACATGGCAGTGGGCTTTGTGATGGATTATATCCGCAAATCAAAGATAAGTGTGTATAACGAAAAAGCGCACAAAGGCATTGTGCGCCATATATATGTGCGCTTGGGTGACGGCGAGATAATGGCAGCAATAGTCACCAACTGTGCAAAGCGCCTTGAAGGCACCGAGAGCCTTGTGCAAAAGCTCTCAACGCTTGGCAAGGTCACCTTGGTGCAAAACATCAACACCAAACGCACCAATGTGATATTGGGCGAGAGGAACATCGTTCTTTTTGGCGATGGCTACATTCACATCACCCTCGATGGTTTACGCTTCAAGGTGTCGCCCCACAGCTTCTTTCAAGTGAACACTGCCCAGATGCAAAAGCTCTATGCCAAAGCGCTCGAATATGCTGCGCCCACAAAGGATGACACAGTGTTTGACCTATACTGCGGTGTGGGCAGCATCAGCCTTTATATGGCTCGAAGTGCAAAAAGCGTGGTTGGTGTGGAGATTGTGCCGGATGCTATAGACAATGCAAAAGAAAATGCCATGATAAATAACATAGCCAATGCCGATTTTTATTGCGGCGATTGCACCGAGGTGGTAGAGCGCCTCGCCTCCAGCGGCAAAAAAGCCGACATTGCAGTTGTTGACCCTCCCCGAAAGGGCTGCGATGAGAAGCTGCTTGAGCTTTTAAAGAATATGAGCCCTCGCAAAATAGTGTATGTATCGTGCAACAGTGCCACACTTGCCCGCGATGTGAAGGTGCTCAGAGAATTTGGATATGAGATGACAAAAGCATGTGCAGTAGATATGTTTCCACAAACAACACATGTCGAATCTGTTGCACTTTTGGTGCAAACTCAGACTAAATTTACGATAACATAATATATATGTATTATAACACTTACATATTAAAGGAGTTTTTATGCAAACAATTGTCATCTACAAATCAAAATATGGTTCTACAAAGGCATATGCCGAAAAAATTGCCGAAGCTTTAGGGTGCCAAGCCGTTGATGCAAAGTCAATCAAGGCAAAAGAGCTTGAATCCTACGACACCATCATCTACGGCGGCGGCCTCTACGCCGAAATAATTGGCGGAGTGAGCCTTATTACCAAAAATTTTGATATGTTATCAGGCAAAAAGCTTGCCGTCTTTACCACAGGGCTTACCCCCACCGATTGCCGTGAATATTATGACGGTATGGTAGTGAGCAAAAACTTCAAGCCGCATATGCTTGAAAAGGTGAGAATTTTCAACTTTCCCGGCAAGATGATAATAAATGAGCTCAGCGCGGTGCATCGTGCCGCCATAAAAACTCTCAAAAAAATTATGTCATCAAAAGAAAACCCCACCGAGATGGAAGCTTTGCTCATAAAGCTTTGCGATGCCGATGGGGACTTTACAGATTTTGATGCCATAAACGAGCTTATAGATTATGTGGCAGAATGATTTTATATCATAACCGATTCTTTATATTCCTTGGGCGACATATTGGTCACTCTTTTAAACACCTTTGAAAAATAATGAGGGTTATCATAGCACAGCATTGCCGAAATTTCGGATATGCTGTGTTTTTCTTCTCTTATAAGGGTTTTGGCTTCTTCTATTTTGATTTTGTTGATGTATTCATTTATGGTCATGCCGCAGCACATTTTGAATTTTGCCGAAATATAGGATCTGCTGAATGATAGCTTACGGCAGATATCCTCCACTGTGATTTTGCCGTATACGCTGGCATGAAGAAGCTCCACCACGCTTCTTGTGAGATTGTCGTGTATTTCATGGCTGGTGGTGGTTTTTTTTGCACTTATATCAAAGCGCAAAAGTGCAATAAGCAGCATTTCGAGGTTGAGCTTTATAAGCTGCTCACCACCTGCAGGAGCATCAGCTTTAGATATAAGCTCTGTGAGATAGGGGTTGTTGCGTTCCAGATGAAAGCAGTCCTGCGCTTCGGCGATTATATTGGTTATGTAGGAGCGCAGCGGAGTGGGAATAGCGAGCTGGCGCCCTTTGAAAAAATCCATGGCTCTTGAACGGCACACAAAGGTTATGATAAACACATTGGGTGCCACCTCGCCGTTTGCCGATACAGCATGAAACTCATTTGGCCTGTGAAACACAGCCTCGCCTTGGCGGAGTGTGAACTCTCGGCTTTTGGCCTTGATGACGGCTTCGCCCTTATCCACATACACCATCTCCCAAAAATCATGCTTTTCACCGTGGGAACGGAAGTTTCGGTCAAATTCAAAATAGTGTATGGTCACTATTGCGCTCACATTTATGATGCAATCTATTTTTTGTGTGTGATATGATGATTTCATAGCGCCCTCACTTTACAAAAGTATAAGTATAAAGTATATTATTGTATTGAAAATATCTGATTGTAATGATACCATATAGTTAACAATAAGTCAATATGAAAGGGGCAATTGAAGAATGAATGTTCTTGCAATAGGATGTCATCCCGACGACATGGAAATCAACTGTGCGGGCACACTTGTAAAGTGTGTAAAAAGGGGCGACAATGTTACTGTGTGTCATGTTGCAAACGGTAACCTCGGCCATGCTATCATAGAGCCTGACGAGCTCCGCGAAATCAGAATAGGCGAAGCCAAAAAAGCAGGTTCGCTTGCAGGCATCAAGGTTGTAACATGTGACATTGGCGACTGCCTGGTCAATGAAGCCAGCAAAGAGCAGCTCGACACTCTGGTGGACATCATCAGAGAGGCTGATCCTGATTTTATCATCACTCATGCACCCACTGACTACATGCCCGACCATGTAGCCGTGGCAAGACTTGTGTTTAACGCTTCGTTCAATGCAAGTGTACCTCACTACAAAACAAAAGTAGATAAGGTCTCCAAGGTTACCCCTATTTATTATATGGACAATCTGGCAGGTCTTGGCTTTGTGCCCACACATTTTGTTGATGTGTCTGACGAGATCGACTTAAAGCTTGAGATGCTCGAGTGCCACGAAAGCCAGCTCAAATGGATGAGAGACCATGACCACATCGACTTTGCCGATTTTGTAAAGACCTGTGCCAAATACAGAGGCTTCCAGTCAAACTGTGCATATGCCGAAGCGTTCAGCGAATGTCTGGTATATCCCAAGGTTCAGGCAAAAAGACTCTTGCCGTAATTTATTTTAATTTAAATATAAGGAGGATTTTATCATGAATTTTATCGATACCGTTAAAGGTTCACTGCTCGAGGGCTTTTATCCCGCAGGCTGGGACATGGAAAAAATTGACAAATGCTGTGACCCTGCCAACAAAGTAGAAGACAGACAGGATTTCTGGCACAAGGATTTCACACCCGTGAGATGTGACAATCTGTATGAATTTGATACATACATGGGTCATGAAATCGCTATGCAGATTAAAGCTGCAAAAGACAGAGGCGAAAAGCTCGCTCTCATTCTCCCCGTTGGCCCCATGGGCATGTATAAATGGGCAGTATATTTCCTCAAAGCATGGAACATCAAATGTGACCATGTGTATACCTTCAATATGGATGAATGGGCAGATGCCGATGGTAACACTCTCGCTCCAGACGATCCGGCTGCATTCCAGAATGCTATGAAGCAGGCACTCTTTAACCCCCTCGGAGAGCTCACAGTGCCCGAAAATCAGAGAAACTTTGCCACAAAAGAAAATCTTCCCACATATGCTGAGAAGATTGCAAAGCTCAAAGCTGAAGGTGCAAAGCTCGGCCTTGTGTTTGGTATTGGCAGAATGTGCCACATTGCTTTCTGGGAGCCCCAGTTTGCAGCAGACTATGCAAGTGTAGACGAGTGGAAACAGCAAACACACCGCATCGGTGCTAAGCTCCACCCCCTCACTATTGAACAGAATGCTATCACAAGCTTCAAATCAAGAACAACTCTCGTTCCCTGCAGAGCCAACACAATCGGACCCGGCCTTTTCCTTCAGGCTGATTTCATCATCGGCGGTTGCGACGGTGCTTTCAACCGTGGTATGCAGTGGCAGGGCATGAGCTTCTGGATGACTCTCAGATACGGTCCCGACATGTGGATCACATCCAGCTTCATTCCCACACTTCCCGGCAAGCTCTTCTATGTGTCTGAGCTTGAAGGTCCCTTGGTTGCTGAATGTAACTAATATCACACAATAATCAAGCAAGCTGTTTGCCATAGGCGAGCAGCTTGTTTTTTTGTTTTCTTTTGTGCACTCTTGCTCTTTGTGCGGCATATTATATTCATGAAGGGAATGAGTTTTATGAACAATGCTTTGATAGTTGGCGGAGATATGCGCAGCGTGTGCCTTGCAAGAGAATTCAAAAAGCGCGGTGCCACTGCGCTCGTGTGTGGAATAGATGCCGAAAAGCTCGGCGATGCAGGGATAATATGTGATGATTTTGCGCGCTCGCTTTCTGGTGCATCGCTCATCATATTGCCTCTGCCTGTGACAAAAGATGCAGTGCGCTTGCACACTCCGCTGTGGCAAGGAGAGCTTTTTGTGGCCGATGTGCTAAGGTATGCCCGAAAAGACGCTCTCATCTGCGGAGGCAAAATGAACTGCAACCTGTTTAAAGAGCACGCCCTTATGGCGGTGGATTATGCCGAGCGTGATGATTTTGCATCGCTCAATGCAGTGCCCACTGCAGAGGGAGCAATTGAAGCTGTGATGAAGCTCCTCCCCGTTACCATTTTTTCGAGTAGTGCTCTGGTCACAGGCTTTGGCAAAACTGCCAAGGTGCTTGCACTCACCCTAAAGGGCATGGGTGCCAAAGTCACTGTGTGCGCGCGCAGCTTGCGCGACCGTTCGCTTGCCGAGGCGTTTGGCCTCAAGGCTGTGCCTCTCGATGAAATGCACCTTTATCTGCCGCGTGCAGATATCGTTTTCAACACAATTGCGCACAGGGTGTTTTTTGCCCGCGAGCTTGATGCAATAAGAGAACACACCCCCTTTGCCGACCTTGCATCGGCACCGGGCGGTGCCGATGCCGACGAAGCAAAAGCAAGAGGCATAAATTATCTCTTTTTGCCGGGGCTTCCGGGCAAATATTCTCCCGTAAGTGCAGCGCAGATTATATTTAAAACCATCACAAACATCATCGGCGAAAGCGGAAAGGAAGCAAATTTATGGAACTTGGGGGAAAAAGAATAGGTTTTGCCCTGACAGGCTCTTTCTGCACCTTTTCAAAGGTTATGACCGAGCTTGAAAAGCTGAGAGACAGGGGCGCCGACATTTATCCTGTAATGTCGGAAACGGTGTGGTCCACAAGCACCCGCTTCGGCACATCAGACGAATTCAAACAAAGAGTACGCGCCATATGCGGCAAAGATATCATACACGACATAAAAGGTGCTGAGCCAATAGGCCCTAAGCACTTTCTTGATGCACTGGTGGTAGCTCCCTGCACAGGCAACACCATAGCCAAAATTGCGCTCGGCATCACCGACACATGCGTAACCATGGCTGCAAAGGCAAATCTTCGCAACCAATGCCCGCTTGTTATAGCAGTGTCTACCAATGATGCTCTGGGAGCAAATGCCAAAAACATTGGCGTGCTTCTTGGTGCAGGCAACATATATATGGTCCCGTTTGCTCAGGATGACCCTGTGGCAAAGCCTGATTCACTTGTGGCAGATATGTCGCTTGTGTGCGATACATTGCAAGAAGCTCTTGATGGCAGGCAAATCCAACCCGTGGTGAGGCAGAGGAATTAACAATCGGTTTTTGGAAACGGAAAAATCGGTGTAGCAAGTGAAGTGACAGATATGTATGCCGCTGCAAAAATGAGAATCTGGGAGAGTGCATTTGATGCACCTGTGAGATTTACTGCTCCCAGAGAGCACCATATTGCAAACAAAGGAATTATAACAGCCTTGGCTAAAGGAAAGCGCAGGGCTGTTATTTTTTTGAGTCTCCAATATGACAGTGCCAGATTGAGAATCTCGCTTGCATACAAAATGCATATATAGCCTCTTATGCCCCAGACGGGTACACAAATGAGAATCAAAATCACCCTCATTGCAGCATCGGCAATGTTGACCTTAAGACCAAACACCTGCTCGTCGAGCCCTTTGAGAATGGCATCACAGGCAGAATCAAAAAACATGAAAAGCGGCAAAAATGCAAGCTGTCTCAAATACACTCCCGCCTCAGTGCGGCTGTATATACAGGTGCATATATCATCTGACCACACAAAAAATATTGCCGACACCAAAAAGCCAAAAGAAAGTATATGCTGCGCCGAAAGCATAGATATGTATCTGATGGAATTTGGTCGGCACCTTGCGCGGCGTCTGGCAATTTCGGGCACAATGAGCGATACAAATGCCCCCACCGCCACCGACGGGAAAAACAACACCGGCATGCTCATGCCCTTGATGATGCCATATTGTGCAAGCGAATCTATCACTCCGTTTGCGCCAAGCCTTGAGGGAATGAGCAGATTTTCTGCCGATGAAAGCCCTGTGCGAAGATATGACCCAATGGCAAGAGGAGCGCACAGGGCTATGACATGACGGGTGGTTACGGAGCTTTTTTGCGCACCATGAGTGCGCGCGTTTTTGCGCCATAGCCAAACATCACAAAAGCACTGCACAAAAGCTGCTGCCACATTTGCAGCTACCACATCGATGCATTTAAGGCTTTTTGCAGGTGTGCATGCTGCGAGCGCAATATATATCCATGATGCTGCCTCGCCCATGAGCCTGCCAATGCCTATGGCGCCCACCTTGCCAAAAGCAGTGAAGTAACCGCCCAGCACTGACGACACTGCCACACACACAAGAGCAGGTGAGAGCGCACGAAGCATTGGTGCAGCTTCGGGTCTGCCTATGAGCGATGATGCAATGAAGCCCGATGCGCACATCATAACTATGGCAGCGCTCACCGAGGTGGCAAGGCATATTTTGAGGCATTTGCCGAGAATGTGGTCAGAGCAAATGAGAGCGCGCTCTCTTGCCATGTCAGACAAAAGCCTCGTGGCAGTGAGGCTCATGCCCGATACCGACAGACTTATGCCAATGGATTGCACATTCATGACGAGATGAAACAGCCCCGTTTGCGTAGCGCCGAGGCGGTTAGACACAAAGATGCCGAAGCACAGGTTAGATATGTTGAACACAGCCATTGTCAGCGCCATTTGAAGCACCTTTGAAAAAAACATTTTTTTGCGCATGATATTCACCTAAATTAATATTTATAAAAATAATATTTATTTTTTGGCAATAATATGTTATAATAAAAAATAGTTACTACGAAAGGCGTGAAGCAATTGTCTCAAAATCAGAAACAGTCAAAGAGCTTTATGTACGGAGCCATAATTCTTCTTGCGGCAAATGCACTTGTTAAGGTTATTGGTGCAATATTCAAAATTCCGCTTACATACATTCTCAGCCAGGAAGGCATGGGCTATTTTTCCACTTCGTATCAGATGTATACCTGGATGTTCATCATTGCCACGGCGGGGCTGCCCGTTGCCATTTCCAAGATGGTGTCGGAGAGTCATGCCAGAGGCAGGGACTATGAGGTGGGGCGCATATTGCGCGTAAGCATGCGTCTTCTGATGGTCATTGGCATCACGGGGTGTGCACTTCTCTACTTCGGGGCAGATTTTTTTGCTGCCAAGCTTCTCAAAAATTCGGGTGCAGCCCCCGGTATAAGAGCCATTGCTCCTGCCATGCTTTTTGTGGCGGCAATGAGCGCTTATCGCGGATATTTTCAGGGCTTGCAAAATATGGTCCCCACTGCAATCTCCGAGGTTGCCGAGGCTCTTGGTAAGCTCATCATCGGCTTTGGTGCGGCGTTTCTTTTGGCCTCTCGGGGCATGGAGATGGCGTCGGCGGGGGCGGTGTTTGGCGTATCGTGCGGAGGTGCGCTTGGATTTATCTTTCTTTGGATAATCTACCGCAAGCAAAAGCACACTGTTCCCACGGGTGCCGTGCTCACAGATACATTAAGTGACAAAGAGCTTCTCAAAAAGCTTGTGAAGATAGCTGTTCCCATCACAATTGGCGCGTCGGTGTTTTCGCTCACCAGCCTCATCGACATGGCAATGATTATGCGCCGTCTGCAAGCGGGCGGATTTTCGGAATTTGAGGCAAATAGCCTCTGGGGCTCATATTCGGGCTTTGCATTTCCGCTTTTCAATCTGCCGCCCACACTGATTAATGCAATCACAGTGAGCATTGTGCCTGCAATTGCTTCGGCATTTGCGCGCAATGAACACAGCATCGCATCGGATACCACCTGCAAGAGCATGAAGATAACCATTCTCTTTGCGCTACCATGCTCAGTGGGCATGAGTATGCTTGCATCACCCATTCTTCACCTCGTATATGGCAAGACCCATGCCACCGCCACTTTGGAAATTCTTGCGCTGGCTATAGTTTTTGTGTCGCTTGTGCTTGTGACCAATGCCATTTTGCAGGCAACGGGCAATGCAATGGTACCTGTGCGCAACATGATAATAGGCGGAGTGGTAAAGGTAATTATCAACTATGTGCTCGTAGCAAACCCCCATTTCAACATCAAGGGTGCACCAATCGGCACAACTGCATGCTATGTCATTATTCTTGCACTTAATCTCGTCGACATGAAAAAACGCATGAAGCTTAGCTTCCCTGTGGGCGAGCTTGTGGTGAAGCCTGTTTTGGCAACTGCGGCAATGGCAATGGTGCTGGCTTTTATATCACCGTTTTTTGCATCTTTTGGCAGAGTCATTGCAGCTATAGCACCCATAGCTGTGGGCGCTATGGTGTATGTCATAGTGCTTGTGGCAGTGCGCGGTATCAATGAGGGCGATATAGCGCTTTTGCCAAAGGCCGAAGCTCTCACGCGAATTTGCAGAAAACTCAGAATCATAAAATAGAAAGAGGTACACACAATGAGACTTGATAAATACCTGAAAGTATCGCGCATCATAAAACGCCGCACTGTAGCAAGTGAGGCCTGTGAACAGGGCAAGGTCACTGTGAACGGCAAGGTTGCCAAGCCGTCAACGGCAGTAAAAGAGGGTGATATCCTCGAAATCACCTTTGGCGAAAGAGTGATGAAGGTGGAAGTTGTGACCATTGCCGAGCATGTTCTCAAAGGTGATGCACAAAACATGTATAAAATAATATAGTAAAAAACATGTATAAAATAATACAGTAATAAAAAACAAGCCTTTGCATATTATTTACTAAAATAATATACGGAGGCTTTTTATATGGACGACAAAAAACAGTTAAGACCCGTGAGGGCAGACTTGCCACACAACATCATCATGGAAAACCGCGCAAAAATAAGCATCTCGGGCGTGGAAAATGCCGAGAGCTACAACGAAAGCGAAGTGGTGCTGCACACCTCAAAAGGCATACTCATTATCCGAGGGGAGTCTATGAGTCTTAGCAAGCTCAACCTTGACAGCGGTGAAATCACCGTTGGCGGGCGCATTTGTGTGCTTGAATATGTGGAACCGCGCAAATCGGGCGGCTCACTTCTGGGCAAGATATTCAAGTGATGTTTGATGCAATGATTGTAAGCAACAGCCGCGATTTTTTGGCATTTGCGGCGCTGTTTGTGTGTGGGCAGTGCACGGGTGTGGTGTTTGACATCTTCAGAGCCATGCGGTGCGCGAAAGCGCCCGGCAGGCGCACACTTGCTTTGCAAGATACCCTTCTTTGTGCCATAGGCTTTTATATATTTTCACTCGCTGCCGACACTTTTTCGGGTGGTGAGCTGAGGTGGTATGTGTTTGCGGGCTTTATTCTTGGTGCGGTGCTCTATTTTCTTTGCGAAAGCCGATTGGTACTGAGCTTTTTTTCGAAGCTTTTCATTTTTGTATTTCGCATTTTTTCAAAGGTTTTTGGCCTTTTAAAAACAAGCGCAATTTTTTGTACTAAGCCTTTTTTGGCATTTTATGAGAAAATATTGAAAAAAACAGCATTTTCGCCAAAAAAATTTAACAAAAAATCTTTACAAGCGGACGAAAATGGTTTATAATGTTACAGTATGATAATATGTTTTAAAAGGATTTAATAATATGAGAAAAACCAGAAGAAATAATTTTAAACTTTTCAAAAGCTTAATAGTTATCGGTCTCATATGTTTTGTTTTTTCAGCTTTTCACGGAGTCATCAGCAACATAAATGACTATAAGGCCGACATTGCCTCGGTAAGCCGCCAGCTCGAACAGGAAAAAAAGCTCAACAATGAACTGCGTCAAGACAAGCTGAACATGCACTCAGAACAGCATTACCGTGACATCGCCCGAAAGACCTTGGGCTTGGTGGAACCCGGTGATAAAGTATATATTAATTCAAACGATAAATGAGGGGGCTGCAATATACATGCAGGTTGAAGAAGGAAAAATCCTTACAGGTAAAGTGACAGGTGTTACAAATTTCGGTGCATTTGTAGAGTTGGAAGGCGGCGTGACCGGCCTTGTGCACATATCCGAAATTTCCACAGCGTATGTAAAGGATATCAATGACCATGTCAAAGTGGGCGACAGCGTTGATGTCAAGGTGCTTGCACCTGACAAAAAGGGCAAAATTGGTCTTTCCATCAAACAGGTGATGGCACAAAGAGGCCAGAGCGCACCTGCCCGACAGGGTCGATTTGAGAAAAAACCGCGCACTCCCAAATTGCCGGAGACTGATCTGCATGCTCAACCCATGGAATTTGAATGGGGCAAAAGCTTCGATTCGGACATGTCATTTGAAGATAAGCTCAACAAATTTAAGCAGGCAAGTGACGAAAAGATGCATGATATTAAGCGTAACATGGAGTCCAAAAGAGGCAGAGGTAAGTCCGGTACATATTGATAAAAAATAAAAACATTCATTTTCAAAGCTTTGAAAATGAATGTTTTTTTGTGTGATTTTTCAACTTGTTATCTTGACACGAGCATCATTGTCCAGTAGGTACCGTTGTTGCCGCCTGCATAATAGCCCACACCAATGTGGGTAAATGCGGGATGCAGTATGATTTCTTTGTGAGCAGGTGATTTTAACCAGCTCTCCACCACATCTTCAGCTGTGAGAAATCCTGATGCCAGAGTCTCCGCTGCCGATATGTAATAGATGCCTGCCATGTCGAGGCGGTCATTATAGTTGTAGCCTGAAGGTGAGGTGTGATCAAGATAGTCCAGATCGGCCATATCCTCGCTGTGGGCAAGGGCTATCTGGTTTATGTTATCATCGGTGGTGAGTGTGTCGAGACCGTAATCTGAGCGGGTTGTATTGATGAGCTCAATAAGCTTATCTTCAAGCTCTGCATTGTTTTTGTTGATATATGCAGGGGTGTCGTCAATTATAGGTGTGTATGACGGCTGCTCAACTTCGGGCTCATCAACAGGTGGCTCGGGCTCTACATAGCCGGGAGTTTTGAGGATAACCTTTCTTGCTTCGCCATCCCAATCCACCTTGCAATTCATGGCTTCGCTGATAGCTCTCACCGGCACGAGAGTGTGACCATTGGAAATAAATGGTGCAGCGGGAATGTCTTTTATGTCAGTGTTGACAATCATCTTTTCGGAGCCAATGGTGAGAATTATGGTCTTTTCATCATTCATGGCATATACCTTCTGCAGAGCTTCACTCCAGTTGACCTGCATATCAAGAGCTTCAAATATCACCCTGAAAGGCACCATGGTGCTGTCATTTACTATCATAGGAGAAACAGGGGAGGCGAGGGGTTCGCCGTCGAGAGTGATGGTGATGGCTGAATCTGCCAGAGCACCGAGCGCTGAAACGGAGAGTATCATTGCAACAAGTATACTAATTATTTTTTTTATCATGGCAGTGTCTCCTTTGCATTATTTATTATATTATATCATATCAAGTACACTTTGTCCATAAAAATAATTTGTTCTTGCAATGGAACAAAGAATATGCTACAATATATTATAGTAATTTATAGCATATAACAAAGGAGATTAACATATATGCACTCAGATGAAAGCAAGAAAAAATTAAGAGGCGAGATAATTGCCGTTATTGCGGTAGCGGTCATAATTGTAGTAGTTGCTTCAATTTTCGTGGCGCAATATATCATCAAAAGCTCCCGTGAGCAAAAGCTGGCAAATGAGATATCCAAGCAGATTTCCGAGCAGCTCGATGAAAATTCAAAGCAAGCCAGCGAGATCCGTTCCAAGATCAACCCCGAGATTGCAGGCACCTACATTTCTGCAGGTGATGCCAACTCCGATGACCCTGCATCGGTAATAATTTCGCTCCAGCTCATCCCTGACGGCAGCGTTGCCGCCAAAAACATGAACGGTGACACGCTTAGCGGCTGGTGGTCGTCATATGCCAACGAATCAACCGAGTTTGTGGCAGTAGGCTTTTCAAACGCAAGTGATATAAGCATGTATCAGGTGTATAATTCATATCTCATCGATATGAGGAGTGTGTATTATGGTCATGTCGAAAACTCTTCTGCATTTGACACTACACTTGTTTCATCATCCGACAAAGGTGAAATGACCATAGAGCTTTCTGGTGACGGCAAGGCAACTGCCGATTTTATAGACACCAACGAAGACTCTGAAAACTACGGTCTCAAATATATATTCAGCGGCAGATATACTGTAGACGGTGATTTCATGGATATCACTCTCAACTCTGCTCACACACGCTTTGTGATGTTTGACTATGGCATAAGCGGCACCGACGCCGACAGCGGCATTGCATCGATATACTATCAGAAACAATAGACGCTGCCAATAAGTTGAAACAAGTCAGATTGGAGGCTATGCATGGATAAAGCTCAAAAATTTCGCCTTATTACAAAAGACGGAGACAATGTGTGTTTGTTTGGCACTTTCAGGCTCAATGCCAGGCAATATGCCCTTGCAAAGATAATAGTGCCGCTGGCAGTTATTGCTATATGTGCACTTATAACTGCTGCGATGATTTTCTCTTCGTTTTCAGCTTCGGCAGGTCTTGATGGCACTTTTGTGCGCTCGCTCTCAGGTGGCAGTGATTTCATTGAATTCACCTCCGGCGGTAGCTATGCCATGAACTCTCAGGGCAAAGTGTCACGCGGTGAATGGCGTTTTGATGGCAATAAGATAGTGCTCAGCCAGTCATCGGGCAAAGAGCAGACTGCACGCTTTATAGAACGCAAATATATTGCTTTTGATAATTCGCACTTTTTTGCAGGTCAAATTCCTCCGGGAGCGTCTTTTGATGCAGAGGTTGCATCGAAAGATGGTGAGGTGTATACTTTTAAATCAGACGGCAAGGTGTATGTGACTGAAGACGGCCGCAATGCTGAGCTTGGCAGTTATATGGTTGACGGATTTTTCATAATTGTTACATCAGAAAACCAAAGCATCACTTATCTCAACTGTGGCGATGGCATAACAGACGAATTTTACAAAGCGTCATAAAAACCCTCCCACGAGGTGAATTTGTTGAAATACATGAAAAAAGTCGTTGCAATTGGCATGACACTTTTTATTTCATTTTCAACTTATGCAGCTGATGCACATGATATCAAAGAGTTAAATATTAATAATATAGTTCTGCCTGAAGGCTATTATTCATGCACCCGCACAGATTGCAGCAGCGTTTATGAGTCATATCTTGCCACAAAAGGCTACAACCACAAAAAATGGGTAGAAAGAATGATGGTGCCCAGAGGAATGTACCTTTGTGCAACAGACGGCGAGACTTGTCATATAAATGTGTCTGTGGTGAATGCTTCACAGGCTGATGACTCCAATGACGATCCCAAACATCACAAACTCATCAATGACTATAATCTTGCTGAATATGCGAGCGACAGAGAATCGCTTTTGATTGAAACCAGAGACATGCTGATAGATAGCGGTATACCAATAAGTGACATCGGGCGCATAGGGTGGATTTATGCCACAGATGAAATGGCCACACCTTTTATGGTGGTTAATTTGACGGCTGGAAAAACCAATTTGTGTGAATATAGAACTGTGTATGACGGTAATCTCATTTGCGTGAGTTTCTCGACGCAAAAAGAATTGTCGGAATCCGGGATTGCAGAAATAGAAAAAATGGTGAAGGCTATCCGTTTTGACACGCCTGTCAACTACTCTGTGGTAAAGCAGATATACAGGCAGAATCAAAATGACAAGCGCAATGCCCCTGAGAAAAAAGAAGGAGAT
>JAFVSB010000060.1 GCA_017503945.1 Clostridia bacterium | reverse complement strand
CCAAAATCATTGGCGGCAGGTTTGGGTGTGCTTTTGCAGCGGCTCTGCAGAAACGGCAAGCACAGCTTGCTGTTTCGAAGCCGAAGCGGAAAAAGTATACCCAAACCTGCGAAGACGGTTATTTGCTAAACAATAATTTATAATATTTTTGATAGCCAACATAAGGACTTTAAGATTCAAATGATACGGAGGATATATGAAACTCTATTTCGCACCCCTTGAGGGCATAACCACCTATACTTTCAGAAACACTCATGCCGAAGTTTTCGGGCATTGTGATGCCTACTATGCGCCTTTTATCACCCCAACCGACAACGAAAAGCTTTCACTAAAAACAATCCGTGATATCACTCCCGAGCGTAATGCGGGAGTTAATCTCAAGGTCCAGGTGCTCACAAACTCAGCCTCGGCATTTTTTAAATTTACCGACAAAATCCGTCCCCTTGGTTATAATGAGGTCAATCTCAATCTTGGTTGCCCGTCAAACACTGTGTGCAAAAAGGGCAGGGGCGCGGCGTTCTTGCGCGAGCCCGATGCTTTGGAGCGTTTTTTTGAAGAAGTTTTTGCTACAACCGATTTTAAGATTTCGGTCAAAACCCGAATCGGCTTTTCTGCACCTGATGAATTTGAAAGACTCATTGAAATATATAATCGCTTTGCTATAGAGCTTCTCATCATTCACCCGCGCACCCGCGCTCAGATGTATAAGGCCATGCCCGACATGGATGCATTTGCCACTGCCGTTTCAAAGTGCAAAATGCCTCTTTGCTATAATGGCAACATAAACACCAAAGAGCAGTTTGGCTCGGTGTGCAGTCGGTTTGAAAACCTCGATTCGGTCATGCTTGGCAGGGGAGCTGTGGCAAATCCTGCCATTTTCAGGGAAATAAAAGGCGGAAAGCCTCTTAGCACAAATGAGCTGCTTTGCTTTACCGACAGACTCATCGAAAAATACAATCCTCTTTTGGGCAGTGACATCTACACACTTCACAAGCTCAAAGAAATATGGCTGTATTGCATCGAAAATTATCCTTGTGAAAAAAAGACTGCCAAGCTCATAAAAAAGGCAGCCAAGCTTGGCGAATTTCGCAAAAGTCTTGATTTGCTGCCAAAAGAATGCCAAAGGTAAATTTATGCTTTAAAAACAGGGAAAATTGTAAAAATCGGTTGCATTTTTTTCGGACTTGTGATAACATTTATTTAAAGGCATTTATGAGCATTTTAACAATGCAGTGGCGTAAAAATACGCACTCAAAACGGGTTCGGATATTAACGCAACTGCTTAAGAAAGGGGTAATGTTATGAAGTGTATAATCAACGGCAAGGTTATTTTGCCCGATAGAGTTGCTGACAATCTGGCAGTTATATTCGACAGCAAAATTCAAAAACTTGCAGATATAAAAGACATAGATCTTTCAGAGTATGAGGTTATCGATGCCGCTGGCAAATATGTTGCTCCCGGCCTTGTAGATATGCATATTCACGGTTTCCTCGGTGCCGATGTGTCCGATGGTGACATAGATGGTATCCGTCTTATGGCAGAGGGTATCATCAAAAACGGCGTAACTGCATGGTGCCCCACCACTATGACAGTGTCAAAGGCAGAAATCGAAGCAGCTTTTGATTGTGTGCGCACTCTCAAAAGTAGCAATGAATACTATGGCGCCCGTGTTCTTGGTGTAAACAGTGAAGGACCCTTTATCAACTCCAAGAAAAAGGGAGCTCAGGCAGAGGAGCATATTCTTCGCCCCGATGCCGCTTTCATCAAAGCAAATGCCGATATAATCAAGCTTTTCACCGTTGCTCCCGAAGTAGACGGTGCAGCTGAGTGCATTGCAGAGGTTTCCAAAGACACCAATGTGCTCATATCTATGGGTCACACCGATGCAACCTATGAGCAGGCAGCCAAGGGAGTGGAGGACGGTGTTCGCCACACAACCCATCTTTTCAATGCAATGACAGCTCTTTCGCATCGCAGCCCCGGTGTTGTGGGTGCGGCGCTTTCTGACTCCAGAGTGAGCACAGAGCTCATTGCCGATACCTTCCATGTGAACAAAGGCATTTTCAACATGGTGGCCAAGCTCAAGGGTGACAAGCTCTGTCTCATTACCGATTGCATCAGAGCAGGCGGCATGCCCGACGGCGACTACACTCTCGGCGGTCAGCCGGTGCACAAAGAGGGCATACAGTGCCTCATGCCAGATGGTACCATTGCAGGCAGTGTGCTCAATCTCAACGATGCTGTGTTTAATCTCTATGACAATTCAGAGCTTGAAATATATGAAGCTGTTGCATGTGCTTCGCTCAATCCTGCAAAGGCACTTGGTGAAGATGGCGAAATCGGCTCTCTTGAAGAGGGCAAACGAGCAGACATAATAATTGCCGACGAAAAATTTGCAGTTTCCATGACAATACTCGGCGGCGAAATCAGATATAAAAAAGGAGAATAACAATGATTGCAAAACTCGAACCGGAATTTTTGCCTATGGTCAAGGTCATCAATGACTATAAGGCAGCTGTAGCCAAAGCTGACTCTCAGAAGGTTGTTATTTGCGTTGAAAGAAACGGCGGCCTTATGGCTGTGTACAATCTCGACACCTTCAAGGAAAACACAGGTCACGACGAAGAAAACTACGCTATAGCAGAACGAATCATCAAAACCCTTCTGTGGGCAAAGGGCGGCTTCAAGGTTTACATAGCCGGCTCCAAATATATCTATGAGCGCATTGCTGCTGACTACTCAATTGGCGGTGCAAGAGAATTTGACTATAACTTCATGGCTCGCGTATACGAAAAACCATTTGAGGTTGTGTATGTGGAAAATATTGAAGATGCTCCTGCCGAAAACGATGTTTCTTCACCTGTAGGCCGTCATCTTGATGGCTGCCGCATTGGCTTTGATGCAGGCGGAAGTGACCGCAAGGTTTCGGCGGTTATCGATGGCGAGACCGTATATTCCGAAGAAGTTGTGTGGTTCCCCAAGCTTGAAAGCGACCCAAGCTATCACTATCAGGGCATCTTAAGCGCAATGAAAACCGCTGCATCTCACATGCCCAGAGTTGATGCTATCGGCGTTTCATCTGCAGGTGTATATATTGACAACAAAATCATGGTTGCTTCATTGTTCCTCAAGGTTTCCGATGAAGATTTTGAAAAGCATGTTAAAAACATGTATCTTGATGTAGCCAAAGAAATAGGCGATGTACCCGTTGAAGTTGCAAATGATGGCGATGTTACTGCTCTTGCAGGCGCTATGAGCCTTGAAGACAACAATGTCTTGGGTGTTGCAATGGGCACAAGCGAAGCTGCAGGCTATGTAGACAAAGACGGCAACATCACCGGCTGGCTCAATGAGCTTGCATTTGTGCCTGTTGATTTCAACAAAGGCGCCATGGTAGACGAATGGAGCGGCGATTATGGCTGCGGTGTTAAATATTTCTCTCAAGATGCTGTAATCAAGCTTGCTCCCAAAGCAGGCATCGAGCTTGATGAGAGCCTTTCACCTGCCGAAAAGCTCAAAGTTGTGCAGGGTCTCATGGAAAAAGATGATAGCCGCGCAGCTGATATCTATGACACAATCGGCACATATTTCGGCTACACAATTGCATATTATTCCATGTTCTATGACATCAAGCATGTTCTCATCATGGGCAGAGTAACAAGCGGCAAAGGCGGCACAATTCTTCTTGCCAAAGCCAACGAAGTGCTAAACACTGAGTTCCCTGAGCTTGCTTCCAAAGTAGAGCTTCACATTCCCGATGAAAAAGCCAGAAGAGTAGGCCAGTCTGTTGCGGCTGCAAGCCTTCCCAAAATCAATAAATAATTATTTTATATTTAAAAGAGCGCAGTTTTATTGCGCTCTTTTTGATTTATAAAACATGTTGTTAAAAAAATAACTTTTGTTGCTATTGCACACAATATGTGTTACAATAAGTGTATAATAGCAAAATTTGGTGCAAATCAGGTTTTGACTAACAAATCAAAGGAGTGATGAGAGCATGATAAAGGCGGATAAAACCGTCGTGAAAGAGACTTTATGGATTAGCGCGTGGATATGCGTGCTTAGTGTCATCATGCAGGCTGTGTTTATATTTGCACATCTTTGGAGCTACAAGGTCCTTTTAGGCAACCTTCTCGGAGCAGCTGTCATGATACTCAACTTTTTCTTTATGGGTATCACCGTGCAGCAGGCTCTTGGCAAAGATGAAGCAGATGCCAAAAAGCTTATGAAGCTTTCGCAGTCGCTTCGCACTCTTTTTATTTTTGTGTGCGTGGTTTTAGGGGTAGTGCTCCCTTGCTTTTCCACCATTGCAACAATAATTCCGCTGTTTTTCCCGCGCATAGCTGTTGCACTGCGCCCGCTTATTAAAAACAAGCAGGAAGCAAAGGAGGTGTCTGTACAAAATGAAGTCCAATAGCCGCTCGTTTAAAGCGGTTGATCTGCTCTATATTTTGATGATGATATTGCCGATTGTGGCTGCTATTGTCATCAAAGTTTTGACCAATCCTTTGTCTGAGGGAATAGACATTGCAGGCGCCGATATATATTTCACTTTGCAAATGCCAATCCATAATTTGCCCATAACCGAATCTCAGGTTAATTCGGCCTTTGTTATGATATCCATACTTGGATTGTGCCTGTTTTTGACTCATGGCATATGTTCGGGCAAGCTTACTGCCCGTCATCATATTGCCGAATGGATTGTTGAAAAAGTCAAAGCTATAGTTGATGGCAACATGGGGGCTTATTTTTCGGGCTTTGCACCGTTTGTGACAGCCATTTTGGCATTGTCGGCGCTATCGAGTCTGCTTTCACTCTTTGGATTGTATCCTCCCACATCCGATGTCAACATCGTGGGCGGTTGGGCAATACTTGTGTTTATTCTCATAACCTACTACAAGATGAAATGCGGTCCCATCCAATACATTAAAGATATGTCCGACCCTGTGCTCCTGATGCCGCTCAATCTCATCAGTGAGGTTGCCACTCCCATATCCATGGCATTCCGTCACTATGGCAATGTGCTTTCGGGCGCGGTAATATCTGTGCTTGTGGCCACAGGTCTTCAGGGGCTTTCGTCAATGCTTTTGGGATTTCTTCCCGGATTTTTGGGTGATATACCATTTTTGCAAATCGGTCTTCCCGCTATACTGTCAATATATTTTGATGTGTTCAGCGGTTGCCTGCAGGCATATATCTTTGCCATGCTTACCATGCTGTATATCGCCAACGGATTCCCTGCTGAGGAATACGAAAAAAGAAAATTGAAAAAAACAAAAAAATTAGTTGGAGGTAATTAATTATGTTGGAAATTGCAGTTGCTATTATTTTAGGTTGTTGTGCTCTTGGTGCAGGTACTGCCATGATTGCAGGTATAGGCCCCGGTATTGGTGAAGGTAATGCTGTTGCCAAAGCTTGTGAAGCTATTGGCCGTCAGCCTGAGTGCAAAGGTGAAGTAACCACCACAATGCTCATGGGTTGTGCTATTGCCGAGACCACAGGTCTTTACGCTCTTGTTATAGCTATTCTTCTCATATTTGTAGCTCCCAACATCTTCATAGATATTCTTATGAGCACAATCGGTTAATTTTGGAGTGAATACTATGCAATCATTGGCTGTTATATCTGTTAATTTGTGGCAGATTTTGATTTCACTGGCAAATCTTGGTATCCTTTATTGGATAATCAAGAAATTCCTTTTCAAACCTGTCAACAACATGCTTGCCAAAAGGCAGGCAGAGCTCGATGAGCGCTACAATGCTGCCGACGAGGCAAAAGAAAACGCTCTTCGTGATGAAATTTACTGGAAAGAAAAAATGCAAAGCGCGGATCTTGAGGCCGATTCAATCATAAAAAATGCCGCCAACACAGCCGGCAGGCGCAGTGACAAAATCATCACTGATGCCAAAGCCGAAGCCGACGGCATCCTTCGTCAGGCCTATTCCGATGCTGAGCTTGAACGCAAAAAAGCTATCGACGGCATCAAAAAAGAAATCGTTGATGTGTCGGCTATATTGGCCGAAAAAATGCTTTCGCGCGAAATTAATATTGATGACCATCGCAGCATAATAGATTCCGTTATTGAAAATATAGGTGATGACAATGACTCAATTGAGTAAAGAATATGCATCGGCTCTTTTTATGCTTGCATCAGAAGAGAATTGCCGCGAGTCGGTTGCCGATTCGCTTTCGGTTATGACCGAGGTGTTTGGGCAAAGTGACGGCCTTGAAGAGCTGCTTTCTTCGCCCGCCCTTTCCAAGGACGAACGCCTTGCAATAATCGACAGTGCATTTTCGTCACTTCATGAATATGCGCTCTCTTTTCTCAAGCTCCTTTGCGAAAAAAATCTTGTGGGCATTTTTGTTGAGGCTTGCAAGGAATATGCCAAGCTCCTTGATGCTTCCGGCAATATTTCGTCCGCAAAGGTAACAAGTGCAGCCGGGCTCGATGGCACTCAGCTTGATGCTCTCAGAAAAAAGCTTGAAGCAATGTGCGGTCATACTGTGATTTTAGAAACCGAGGTTGACTCTTCGCTTCTTGGCGGTATGACAATAGAAATAGACGGCAAGGTTATAGACGCAAGTCTGCGCCGGCGTCTCAGTGATGTAAAGGATGTGATAAGCAGATGAGTACCAAACCTGAAGAAATCAGTAATATAATAAAGCAACAAATAAAGAACTATCAATCACGCATCGAAATGCGTGAAACAGGCACAGTTATCCTCGTGGGCGATGGTATTGCCAGAGTTTACGGCCTTCGTGAATGTATGGCAAGTGAGCTTGTGGAGTTTGAAGACGGCAGCTTCGGCATGGCTCAGAACCTTGAAGACGAAACAGTGTCGGTTGCTCTTCTTTCTGATAAAAACGACATCAGAGAAGGCTCCACTGTTAAGCGCACAGGCCGAGTGGTTTCGGTGCCTGTGGGCGAGGCTTTGCTTGGCAGAGTTGTAGATGCTCTGGGTAACCCCATAGACGGCAAAGGCCCAATTGATACTAACGAGGAGCGCCCCATTGAGTCGGAAGCTCCGGGCATCATCGAAAGAAAGAGCGTGTCTGTGCCGCTTCAAACAGGTATCAAAGCTATCGACAGCATGATTCCCATAGGCAGAGGTCAGCGTGAGCTCATAATAGGCGACCGTCAGACTGGTAAAACAGAAATTGCTATCGATACAATAATCAACCAAAAAAATTCTGATGTTATCTGCATCTATGTGGCCATAGGTCAGAAGAATTCATCAGTTGTTCAGCTTGCTGGCGAGCTTGCCAGGGCAGGCGCCATGGAATACACCATCATTGTTTCCGCCTCGGCTTCCGAGTCGGCTCCGCTTCAGTATGTGGCGCCATATTCGGGCTGTGCCATGGCAGAATATTTCCGCGAAAAGGGCAAGGATGTTCTCATTATATATGATGACCTTTCAAAGCACGCGGTTGCATATCGTGCACTTTCTCTTCTCATTCGCCGTCCTCCCGGCAGAGAGGCATATCCTGGCGACGTGTTCTATCTGCATTCACGCCTTCTTGAGCGCGCTGCATGTGTCAGCGAAGAATATGGCGGCGGCTCTATCACTGCTCTGCCTCTCATTGAAACTCAGGCAGGCGATGTGTCGGCATATATTCCTACCAATGTTATCTCCATCACCGATGGCCAGATATTCCTCGAAACCGAGCTTTTCCATGCAGGCGTTATGCCGGCTATCAATCCGGGCATATCAGTAAGCCGTGTTGGCGGCTCAGCTCAGCTCAAAGCCATGAAAAAGGTGTCGGGCGAGCTCAAGCTTTTGTATTCTCAATATCGTGAGCTTCAGTCATTTGCTCAGTTTGGCAGTGACCTCGATGCCGACACAAAGGCGCGTCTTGCTCTTGGTGAAAGAATTGTGGAGGTTCTCAAGCAAGACCGCAACTCCCCCGTGCGTGTGGGTTGTCAGGTTGCCATTATATATGCAGTTGTAAACGGCTACCTCAATGATGTTGAAGTGTCTAAGGTTTCGCAATACGAAAGTGACCTTTATGAAAAACTCGAAAACGAATATGCTTCGCTGCTCGATCGCTTCGAGCAGGGCTATGCCGAAGATTCTGATTTTGCATTGCTCACAGAAGCTCTCGGCAAAATGCAGAGGTGATGTGAATGGGTGCTGATATCAAAAAACTCAGAAGCCGCATCAAAAGTGTAGATTCCACACTCCACCTCACCAAAGCCATGGGCCTTGTGGCATCGTCAAAAATCAGGCGTGCCAACGATGCCATGAACAAAAGCCGCGAATATGCCCGCTCTGTGACTGAAGCTGTAGATATGCTCACATCCTGCAGTGAATGTGCCAAAAGTCCATATATGAAGCAGTCGGGCGGTGACAGGATCTGCCTTGTGGTTGTGGCGGGTGACCGAGGCCTTGCAGGCGGCTACAATGCCAATATTTTCCGACTTGTGAGAGAATATGATGCATCTTTAATAATCGGCGTGGGCAAGCGAGCCTGTGACCGCTTTGGCAGCAAGCTCATTCTGGCCGAGGATTTTAGCTATGATGATGCAATGTCTCTTTCAAAAGAGCTTTGCTCGCGCTTTGCAAGCGGTGAGTTTGACAAGGTGGGCATAGTGTGCACAAAGTATGTGTCCATGATGTCGCAAGAAGCTCAGATTAAGTGGATTCTTCCTTTGGTCAAAAATGAAAATGCAGCGCGCCAGAGCGTGGTTTTTGAGCCTGACGAAATGACCATTTTAAACACTGCAATTTTTGAATATGTGGCAGCCACACTTGTTGGTGCAGTGCGTGAGAGCTTTGCATCGGAGGTTGCTGCCCGCCGATTTGCAATGGATTCTGCAGGCAAAAACGCTCAGCAAATGCTCGACGATTTGCATCTTAGCTACAACCGTGCGCGTCAGGGCGCAATCACTCAGGAAATCACCGAGATTGTTGCGGGCAGTGACGCCTGAGTTATTAAGGAGGTACAAAATGTCAGAAATATCAAAAGGCGTAGTCTCTCAGGTCATGGGGCCTGTAGTGGATGTTCGCTTTGAAGACGGCAGCTTGCCTGCCATACACAATGCACTAACCATGCCAAACGGTGACAAAATCCTCACCGTTGAAGTGGCTCAGCACATTGGCGACAACACCGTGCGCTGTATAGCCATGGCATCAACCGACGGTCTCAAAAGAGGCACACCCGTCACCGACACGGGCGATGCAATAAGCGTGCCTGTGGGCAGAGAAACTCTGGGCAGAATTTTCAATGTTCTTGGTGACACTGTAGATAATAAACCTGCCCCTGAAGCAGGCGAGCGCTGGAATATCCACAGAAGTGCTCCCGAATATTCCGAGCTTTCCACCTCAACCGAAATTTTTGAAACAGGTATCAAGGTCATCGACCTTATTTGCCCATATTCCAAAGGCGGTAAAATCGGTCTTTTTGGCGGTGCGGGCGTTGGTAAGACGGTTCTCATCATGGAGCTTATCAACAACATCGCCAAGCAGCACGGCGGCCTTTCGGTGTTTACCGGAGTAGGGGAGCGTACCCGTGAGGGCAATGACCTGTATAACGAAATGAAGGAATCGGGCGTTCTTGCCAACACCACCTTGGTATATGGTCAGATGAACGAGCCGCCCGGAGCAAGAATGAGAGTTGCTCTTTCGGGCCTCACCATGGCAGAATATTTCCGCGATGAAGAAAATCAGGATGTGCTCCTTTTTATTGATAACATCTTCCGTTTCACTCAGGCAGGCTCCGAGGTGTCGGCACTACTGGGCCGTATGCCGTCGGCAGTTGGATATCAGCCTACTTTGGCCAATGAAATGGGCACCTTGCAGGAGCGTATCACTTCCACCAAAAAAGGCTCCATCACTTCTATTCAGGCAGTATATGTGCCTGCCGATGACCTTACCGACCCTGCACCTGCCACCACCTTTGCCCATCTCGATGCCACCACGGTACTTTCGCGTGACATAGCATCTCAGGGTATTTATCCTGCAGTTGACCCGCTTGAATCTACCAGCCGTATTCTCTCTGCCGAGGTTCTCGGTCAGGAGCACTACACAGTTGCGCGTGAGGTTCAAAGGATTCTGCAGCGTTATCAGGAGCTCATGGATATCATAGCCATCATGGGCATGGACGAACTTTCCGATGATGACAAGCTCTTGGTTCAGCGCGCCAGAAAGATTCAGCGTTTCCTTTCGCAGCCTTTCTTTGTGTCTGAAAAATTCACAGGCATCGAGGGCACCTATGTTCCGCTATCTGAAACCATACGCGGCTTTAAGGAAATCATCGAAGGCAAGCATGATGACCTTCCCGAGTCTGCATTTCTGTTTGTGGGCACAATCGATGAAGCAGTTGCCAAGGCAAAGAAGGTGTCGCAATGAACACCTACCGCCTCATAATCTCATCACCCGATGGCAATGCCTTTGACGGTCAGGCTTCGTTTCTGTCACTTAGGGGTGCCAATGGTGACCTTGCCATCATGGCAGGGCACATTCCCTTCATCACTTCGGTGCTGAGCTGTGATTGTAAGGTGATTTTTGAAGATGACACCGAAAAAACAGGCCACACCGACGGCGGACTTCTCACAGTGGACTCAGACAAGGTGACACTCCTTTCGGGAAGCTTTAAATGGAATGAATAATTAAAAAACCTTTCTCGCTCTGAGAAAGGTTTTTTTGTTATCCTTCTTTGTGTTTTTTTATTTCCGACGGACTTTTTCCTGTGAACGCCTTGAATGTTTTGTTGAAATATGAAGCGTCATAAAACCCTGTGAGCTCCATTGCCCTTGCCACTGAGCACGATTCAGACACCAGCATGTCATAAGCCCTCATAATTCGATAGCGGTTGCGGTATTTAAGTGGTGAGATGCCCGTCTCAGCTTTGAAGCACCGGCGAAACATACACTCTCCCAGATTGCACATTCGTGCAAGCTCAGCTATGGAGATTTCGTCAAGATAGTTTGCTTCAATAAACCTGATTGCTCTGCCCACCTTTGAGTGCGCCTGCTCGTTTTCAGCACAGATTATTGTGTGCAAAAGCTTAAGGAAGGTATATTTGCATTTGAGGGCATGGGCGTAGTTTTCTTTGCTGAAAATGAGAAAGCACTCTCTGAAAATCCCCCTGACGAGGTTACTGCCGCACGCGTCAAAGCGGTGGATTTCGGGGCATATGGTAATCTGTTGTGAAAGGCGATCTTTCATGATATAATTAACAGAATACACCTCACCTCTTGTATCACCAAGCCACTGCGTCCGGTAGGCAATGTTGTATGGAATATACACCACATCACCAGCCGTGGCTATTATGGGGCTGTCGTGGAACATGTCAAAGCTGCATTCGCCTGCTGTCACACACACTATTCTGTCATGATGATGCTCGTTGGCATATCTTATGTATGTGTTGGGCGGAGTGACATAGCTGTGATTTACCGATATTGCATCCAGGATGAATTCACCCGAGGCCACAAGCTCATAATTTACACTGTGTTTTTGCTCCATTTGTTCTTTCTCCTTATGAAAAATCACTGTTTGTACCATATTATACCACACAAATATCGTTTTGTCTATAGATTTTTGTAGAAGTTTCATATATAATAGAGGAGTATTTAGATGTGATATTAACACCTTTGTGTATCAGCCTTGTATTATGTCACATTATGTAATATGTTTCACTTTTTTAGATGCATATTATATACATATTACTGTTATGGAGGGCGTTATAGTGAAAGAACAAAGTATTAATTCTAACAAAAAGCTTGGATTAGGCGCTCGTATCGGTGATGAGCTCAGGCGTAATTTTGTGCTCTATCTCATGGCGATACCTGTATTGGCCTATTTCGTTCTGTTCTGCTATCTTCCGATGTTCGGTATTGTTATAGCATTTCAGGATTTCAACCTGGCAAAAGGTGTATTTGGAAGCCCGTGGGCTGGCATGTACGGCTTTGAAAACTTCTATCGTTTCTTTACCGGTAAGCTTTTCTGGCCTGTTATCAAAAACACATTGCTCATCAGCTTTTATGAGATTCTTTTCTCATTCCCTGCGCCTATCATTTTTGCGTTGATGCTCAATGAAATCAAAAACCTCAAATACAAGAAAATCGTTCAGACAGTTACATACCTTCCCCACTTTATTTCTATGGTTGTTATCTGTAGTATGATTATCAGATTCTTGGATGAAGACGGTATCATCACTTCTTTCATCAGCCTCTTCACAGGCACAAGAAAAAATTATATGATAGAACCCGGAGCTTTCCGTACTATATTTATAGGTTCCGGTATCTGGCAGGGTGTTGGCTGGAGTAGTATCATTTACATTTCAGCTCTCAGCTCTATTGACCAGGAGCTTTACGAAGCAGCTGTTATCGATGGCGCCGGCAAGTGGAAACAGGTTGTTCACATCACAATTCCCGGTATTGCTTCCACCATCATTATTCTCTTCATCATGAGAATGGGTCAGGTTCTCTCGGTAGGTTACGAAAAGATTATTCTTCTTCAGAATTCATACACCAAATCCGTTTCCCGAGTTATTTCATCATATGTGTATGAAAGAGGTCTCGGTGAAGGAAATGATGTTTCCTTCTCATCGGCAGTTGGTATATTGCAGTCATTGGTTAATATCATATTCCTGACTGTAACAAACACCATTTCCAAAAAAGTTACAGACAGCGGCTTGTTCTAAGAAAGGAGGACAACACACAATGGTATATAAACCAAGTATTGGAGAAAGAGTCTTCAATGTTTTCAACATTTTATTCATGGCAGTAATGATTTTCATCTGTTTGTATCCGTTCTGGTATTGTGTAACCTGTTCACTTTCCAAGAACATCGTAGGTAACACAGCTTCGCTCATGCTTTTGCCCAAGGGCTTCAGCTTAGCTGCATACAAAAAGGTTTTGGCCGATCCTCTCATTCTCACAGGTTATAAGGTTACCATCTTTACTGTTGTAGTGGCAACAGTTCTCAACCTTATTTTCACAACTCTTGCAGCTTTTCTTCTTACCAGAAGAGATTTTGCACTCCGCAACTTCATCACATGGACGATGCTTATTACACTGTATTTTAGCGGCGGTATGATTCCCACATACATTGTATACACTCAGTTCCTCGGTTTGGAGAATTCGCTTCTTGCGCTTATTCTTCCCGGTCTTATCAGTGTATACAACACAATCGTAATGCGCACCAACTTTGAAGGCATCCCCCGAAGCCTTGAAGAATCAGTTAAAGTTGACGGTGGTAATGATATGCATGTTCTTTGGCACATCATTGTTCCTCTTTCTAAAGCGGTTATATCCGTTATGGTTCTTTTCTACGGTGTTTCTCACTGGAATGCATGGTTCAACGCTCTCCTCTACATCAGAGACAGAGATAAAATCCCGCTGCAGCTTGCTCTTCGTGCCATTCTTATTCAGGAGCAGGTTAACACCGGTGAAGGTGCAGTAGACAGCATGGGTATTGCAGAAAACATTAAGTTTGCAACCATCATAGTTGCTACACTTCCTATTCTTTGTGTATACCCCTTCATTCAGAAATACTTTGTAAAAGGTGTTATGATTGGTGCTGTAAAGGGTTAATATTTTTCAAAATAAACTACCTGAATATTATTTATACAATAAAAGAGACACGCGAGTGTCTCTTTTTGTTTGTAATAATAATTTAATATAAAATATATTGACAAATTACAGTATATATGGTTAAATATATATTGTTAACACTATATATTGTGTTTTAGGAGGTAGCTTATATGGTAAGCACAATAAGAAAAAGAGATGGCAGAATTGAAAATTTCGATAGAGAAAAAATCATAAATGCCGTGCTCAAGGTTATGAATCATGAATTTGTAAATGACCGCGAATATGCCGGCAAGATAGCCGATAAGATCCATAATCTCGATAATGTTGTTGTAAGTGTTGAAGAAATTCAAAATCTTGTCGAAGTTGAGCTCATGAAATCTCAATACAAAAATGTGGCAAAGGCATACATTTTGTATCGTGAAAAGCGCAACATCGCCCGTGGTCGCCACACAT
>JAFVSB010000059.1 GCA_017503945.1 Clostridia bacterium | reverse complement strand
TACGCAAATTGCAATATAAGCATAAATCATAATTTCTATTTTCATTATTGGGCACCCTCCTTCCATAAATCCTTCATTATGTAATATGAGCTTTTTAATCTTTCGTGATAGGTCACCTTATTGCCCCAACCTTTTAGTTTGATTTCGGCAAGCGGAATTCTGTCTGCCCCCGTGCCAATGCCTGCATACATATTATTAATGGTAATATATTCAATTCCGTAATTTTTGTCATAATAATCATCGTGAACAAGCATCTTGGATGGATCTGCAAAATTTAAAAGCTGCCAGGGAAGCTTGATTTCAATGTAATCACCGCTTGTGCAAAAATCTGCAAGAGAATTAAACTGCGCACTCTGGGGGTTGGCATTGCCATATAAGAGTTTTCCCGTTTCGTAAGACTCTGCAACAGTTTCTTTGGTTTCGGGCGAAAGTGCAATTGCAGTGCGAAGGATTAATTCAATATTAACAAACTTTGATGAATTTTTGGAGGGGACATTTTCTTTGAAATATGTGTCAAAGCCATAGATGTCTTTGGCATATGTTGAGCGAAGCGCATCGTAGCGTTCATGCACCATGATGCGACTGTTGTCTTTTCCGTTGATTACAATGACAAAATCTGCATCTTGTGCAAATTTTATGCCAAAGTTCTGGCAGTAGTTACTGCCCGTTTTGGGAGTGACATCAAGAGGAATGTATAAAACCTCATTTTCAAAATCGAGACCGTCTTTCTTTATGAGAAAATATATAAACTTTTCGTCATATTTGACCGAAAGCTCTGTGTGGCCGCTTTGGATTTTAACATTTTGGGTCCACTCAGACACATCACCATCGACATAGCACACGCACTTTTCATCTCCCGGATCAAATGACAAAAGACCGAAATACTGCTCGTTTGTCTGATAGTCAGACCAATATGGCGTTCTGGTTAAGTTTACTGCATGCATTGTGTTCCATGTGGGCTTAAACCATTCATCCTGCCAGGTAAACACACAGCCGCCGTTGCAGCCCGTGATTTTAATATCATTCCAGCAGTCAATAAGTGCCTGACCTTGCGCCTGCTCTGATGTGTTACCCTGATTTCTGCCTGTGTCTTTATCAACCTGTGCCATACCTCTGCCGGTAGATACACCAAATTCGGATATTACAACGGGCATCGTATGGTGGTTATTTAGCATCGTAAGATATGCTCTGTAGGCATTGATGTTGCCATTTTCATTGCGAAAAGCCTCCCTAGACTCAACACCAAACACGGACCAATCCTCGGCAAAGCTAAGGTAATAGGGATAGTAAGGATAAACATGATATGATGCAAACTGACCAGGAATGAATGCGTC
Source organism: Clostridia bacterium (assembly GCA_017503945.1). Taxonomy (GTDB): domain Bacteria; phylum Bacillota; class Clostridia; order UMGS1810; family UMGS1810; genus RGIG1828. The sequence continues at coordinate 2,654 of JAFVSB010000059.1, read as the reverse complement.
AGTTGTCTTAATGTGCTCAGTGTCTACGCGGGCACATTTCATGAAGAAATCCTTAATAATCTTTGGATATTCAAACGGGTCGGTTGTGGGCCAGTTGGAAAATGCTATCATTCTTTGCTCGCTATAACGCTCGGTTTCATATTCTACGACCTTGTCACCAACCATTGTGAGCATGGTTTCAAAAGGTGAAGCATCATATGAGGTATACATATATTTGCCTTTGTATGATGAGAAACCGTCTTTGCCTTTGTATAAGTCATCGGTATAGCTAACGGTTGAATCGTCCCACTCAACGCCCAAGATGTATCCAATAACCCAATCGGATATATCTTTTTTGTATGTGCCGTGCCCCGCACTGGCCACTCTGCCAAGGTTAAGTTTCCTATTGCCGTGAATTACATCTACCATTATTTTGCTGTTATTTAAAAAAGTGTCGTAAAAATCCTTGCTGTATGCATCTCGGTGAGAATTTAAAACATAGTCATTCACCCACACGCCATGGAGCAGATAAAGCGGATTTTTACTGCCTTTGTTATATTTATAAAAAGCATTATAGAAGGTGTCATTTTGAATGGTATATACACGAATGGTATTGGCACCCATATCCTGAATATAACCAAACCATCTTAAGTAGGTTTCTTCATCAATAGCAAATGAGGTAGCCCATTGCCCGGGCAGGCCTGAGCCAAGGTTTACTCCTCTTATCTCGAACGGGTCATAGGAACTGCCATTTTTTATGTAGATTTCTTCGCCGTTGACCTATGTGAAATATTCTATGGGTTTTTCGTCTTTGAAATCAAAATATACGCCTTCATAAAAATAAAGCCAATCAATGCCAAGGAGTACAAGTATGATTAGCGATATTATAATAATAAATTTTTTCAAAACCTGTACCTCCTTTTTGCTTAATCTGACACTTCATTATATTTTTTAGTTTTTGATTCTGCACTGTGTTGCTTTAAAGACTCTATGTTTTCATCCATAAAGGCAAGCCTTTTTGTAAGAAAGCTTTTAAGCTGTGAGATGCTTTCTTCATAGTTTCTGGGGTTTCTCTCGGTTGGATGAAGCAAGTCATGTTCTTGGCTGAAGGTGTGCCCCCATGCAGCGTAATTTCTATCGATTGCGGTACCTAAGTAGTCTACGGTGTCGTCTATAAAACCAAAGAGATAGTCTTCGCTAAATACCGTTTTCCTGAGTTCATGATACCTTTTTACTACTTTGTCAGTAAATTCGTCATCCATAAATAACATCTGAAAATAAAGAGAAGAATTCAGCCTGAAATCATTGGTGGGCATGGGCTGCTCCTGATAGGCATCACAGGCGGAGTTGAAATCCCACACACACATTTTGTATTTGCCCGAGGTGTCTTTATATATATATGTTGAAAGTGAGCCTGCATCATAGTTGCAGGTGAGCTCATTTATCAGAAAATAATCCACAAATGAATCTGCATCAATATAATTTTTGTATCCATATTTTTCATTATTGTAGTCATAGGAATAAAGCGTTTTTTCAAATAATGAAAACTCATTCTTTATAGCTTCTTTAAGCTCGGGTGTCATGTTTTTGGCTCCAGGATATACAAGCTCGTGCTGGGTTTTTGCCCTTGTGGTATAATTGGTAAAAGGATAGAGCTTGTTTTCTTCATCAGTATCGCCCCAGTCAAGACGCAGAGCATAGCCCGAAAAGGTGTTGTCCTTTTTGTTCACAGACAGTGATAACCTTGCGCCCTCTTTTCCTGCAGTGATCATTTCGGTGGCAAGATAAAGTCCTCTGTACTCACCATTTAATACCAGCTCAAAAAATCTTACATTAGGACTATAGTCCATAATCTCTCCTGATATGTTATACCACATATAGTTACGGATGAGTGTTTTATCAAGGAACGGTCCGTGAAGAGCCCATTCGTGGTGAGAATCCATTCCCAAAAACTCCTGCGGATTATTTTCTCCTGCAGAATCTATAAAACGAACAAAATAATTTGCCTTTTCAAATCTTCTTGAAGAATGCCCCCTTACTCTTATCATCGCACTGCCCATATCATTTTGGGGGTCAGTGAGATGATTATATGACTGCTTGTTGTCTATCACACTTAAAGATGCTTTTGTGACAGTTGTGCCATCGGCGGCAAGGGTATAGTCCAAAACATGAAAATCCTCATCATATATGGGTTTTCCCGGAATGGCGGCTCCGTTTGTATTTATGTTCACTATAGGCAGATGTGTGCAAATGGTGTCGTCTTCATGGGTGGGGCAAGGTGATTTTTCTTGCGCCGCAATATGCTCAATGTATCTTGTGCCGTTATCCTTTGGCATGGACCTACTTATAAAGATTATTGCAATCAGCGTAAGGGCCAGTGCAGATAATCCTATTAACTTATACTTCAACCCTTACACCTCCCAAAAAGTTTAGTTTGAAATTTCGTCATTCTGCATTACGGTATTTACATAATCAATATTTCCGATTTTATAAATTTCGTCATTGATTGCAACATTGTTTTTTCTTTCCGCTTGATGAAGTAGTTTCTGTGTAATTTCATAAATAAATTCAATGGATGTATCTGTAGAATTTTTAACTCTTAAGACTGCTTTTGCACCAAAGAATTTATACATCACTGCCTGAATTTGTGTTTCCTTTGACCTTTCGCCCCTGAT
>JAFVSB010000058.1 GCA_017503945.1 Clostridia bacterium | reverse complement strand
CTTTAAAATCAATTATTTGTTTTTAATTTCTGCAAGAGTGTCTCTTATCTCTTCTAAAAGAGCTATATCGTCAGGCTTTGCAGGGGGTGCCTGCTCAACGGCAGCCTCGGCTGCTTCTTTGCGGCGTTTGAGAGTGTTGATAGATTTGACAACAACAAAAAGACAAAATGCAGTGATGAGGAAATTGACAATGTTCTGAATGAGATTGCCGTATTTGATGGTGGCTGTGCCGAACTGAAGCACCAATTTGGTGAAATCGTGCCCGCCAATGAGCATGCCTACTGCAGGCATGATGACATCATCTACCAAAGATTTTACAATAGTGTTGAATGCAGCACCAATAATTACGCCGACTGCCAAATCAAACATATTGCCTTTTATGGCAAACTCTTTGAATTCTGCTAAGAATTTTTTCATTTGTGACCTCCGCAATTATTAAATAGTTTCGTGTTTATAATACCCCAAAAGCATAATATTGTCAAGTCTGCTTTGAAACAAAGCGCCGTATTTCTGCCTCGCTGGCTTCAACCTCAGCGCGAAAATCCTCGGCACTCACACGCACCGCCCCATTGCCAAAAACTATCATTTGCTCCTGACTGTCTGATGTGGCAACGCGCACGCGGTAATTTTTGCTTAGTTCTTTCGATGTTTTCTCAATGTAGGTATCGGCTGTTTCTGCTTCTTTGGTGTATACAATTGTGACATCATTCACCTTTTCTATTTCGCGCTCATTACCCTTGACCTTGTAGGCATCAAAGACCAGAATAATATTATTGCGTTTCATTGCCTGATAGTTGCACAAACGGTTTACAAGGATTGTGCGGGCGGTATCGGGGCTTTGGTCAAATATATTTTTAAGCTCAGACCATGCATGTATTATGTTGTAACCGTCTATGAGCAGATACTCCTCTCCAAGCACAGCACTATGGCTTTTGTAGGGCTTAGAGGTGCGCTCCATAGCATGATTTTTTGGTCTTTCGGTTTTTACTTTGCCATAGGTCTGCTCAAATATGCGCATAAGCTCGGCATCATCGCACTCAATGCGCTCAGATGTTTGCCGCACCACATTGGCTGATGGTTCTTTTGGCTCGCGGTCAGCAAGTGGAATGTGCATGTGCTGGAAAACTTCATTCCACTTTACACTGTAGCCTGCGCCATACGAGCAAAAGACCGAATCGGGAGTGTTGTCAAGGTCAGCGCACGGGTCATAACCAATAGATGCTACAATTTCGTCCTGATTGCGGCAAGGCTCATAGCCGCAATATTGCAGGCTGAGCCGACCGTTGCCTCGTGTGTATGATATGACATCTTTGTGATAATCCATGATTGATGAAACGCTTGCTCTGCCTGTGATTCGGGTGATTTCGCCGAGAGAGTGTGGCGCATCGAAATCTGCCCCCATTTGCTGCAAATCGGTGAGCGCTCTGCCTGTGGAGGGGGTGGGCACTTCGAGCACAAAGCTATAGTATGGCTCAAGCAGTATCATTTGCGCCTGCATAAGACCTTGCCTTAGCGCGCGGTAGGTGGCCTGCCTGAAATCGCCGCCATCGGTGTGTTTTTGGTGAGCTCTGCCGTTTATGAGAGTTATTTTGGCATCGGCCAGTGGCGAGCCTGTGAGCGTGCCGAGGTGAGTTTTTTCTGCAAGGTGAGTGAGCACAAGCCTTTGCCAGTTGCGCGCAAGCTGATCTTCGCCGCATTTGGCATCAAACACCAGCCCGCTGCCGCGCTTGCCCGGCTCTATCAAGAGGTGCACCTCGGAATAATGCCTGAGCGGTTCATAATGGCCCACGCCTTCAACAGTATCGGCAAGGGTTTCTTTGTATAAGATGCTGCCCTGCTCAAATTCCACATCCATAGAGAAGCGGTCGGCAAGCACGCGCCTTAGCACTTCGAGCTGAATCTGCCCCATTATGCGCACATTTATCCTCTGGGGATTGCCGCCAAGTGAGACCTGCAGCTGGTTATCTTCTTGTTCGAGCTTGCGAAAAACAGCGAGAGCCTGAGAAATATCTATGTGATCAGGCAAGCGTACACAATAGGTAAACACAGGTTCAGAAAGCAAATGCCCCTCTCCCGAATCTTCGCCAATGCCATCACCCGGCAAAGCCGAGGTTATGCCTGTGACTGCGCATACCTCCCCTGCCGAAATCTCCTGCACCGAGGTGTATTTTTCGCCCGAATATATACGGATTTCGTTGACCTTTTCGTTTTGACCATTTATGTTAAGAAGAGTTTTCACCCTAAGAGAGCCGCCCGTAATCTTGATGTGAGTGAGGCGGTTGCCCCTGTCATCTTCGGATATTTTAAACACTCTGGCACCAAAGCCGCGCGGATAAGAATCCTGTGTGGTATATTCATCAATGGCCAATAGCAGTCTGTCGACACCATCATTTTTGAGAGCAGAGCCAAAAAAGCAAGGGAATATGACGCGTGATTTTATGGCTGCACACACAGATTCGAAACAAAGCTCGCCGCTATCTAAGTATTCACTCATATGCTCTTCACTGCCAAGAGCGATTGTCTCATAAAAAAGCTCATCTTTGGTTTCAAAGTCGAGGCAGCTGGGTGAAAGATTTGCACAAAGGTCGGCAAGAATCTCACCTCTTGACTTTTGGCAGATGTCCATTTTATTTACAAAAATAAAGGTGGGAACATTGTAGTGAGACAAAAAATTCCAAAGAGTGCGCGTGTGGCTCTGGACTCCATCGGTTGCGCTGATTACTAAAATTGAATAGTCGAGAACGCACAGTGAGCGCTCAGCTTCGGCAGAAAAATCTGCATGACCTGGTGTATCGATTAAAGTGATTGATGAATTGCCAAAGCTTAGCACAGCCTGCTTGGCAAAGATGGTGATGCCGCGGTCACGCTCTATCTGATTGGTGTCCAAAAAAGCGTCACCATGGTCAACACGGCCAAGCTTTGCAATCTGCCCTGAGGTATATAACAAGCTTTCAGAAAGTGTGGTCTTGCCTGAGTCGACATGGGCAAGAACACCGAGTACAATTCGTTTCATTTTTACTCCATACAATGGGCTATATTTTTATATTTACCCATTTTCCTTGTTTGTAGCGGATGTAACCAAATATGAGCCTGAACATCTGGTCAGCCAATATACCAAACCAGATTCCCACAATACCGAAATCAAATACATATGCTCCCACATAAGATCCAAGAGTTCTTACGACGGTAGTGCATATCATTGATGACATGGCAGTGTAGAATGTGTCACCCGCACCTCGCAGGCAACCCATGTATATGATTTGACGAACCTGAAAAAGCACTGCAAAAACTGAAACATTAAGAATTCTGACACCAATGTCAACAATATGCTTTTCTTTGAAGAAAAGAGCGAGAAGTGGTCTGCCGAAAAAGAAGAAGAAAACCAAAAGTACAACAGATATCATGCCGCCTATAAACTGGCACGCATTGCCATATTGCCATGCTTTGGGCGCATCTTTTTCGCCGAGGCTTCGGCCAATGAGTGCAACAGAGGCAGTCTGCAAACCATCACCAAAAGCAAACGAAAGCGAAAGTATGTTCATGACCACCTGATGCGCTGCCATTGAGTCCATGCCCTGTTTTGCTGCCATTATGGCAGTAAGCATAAAGCCTATGCGAACGAGTATTTGCTCTAAAAACACACTGTAGCCAAGCTTTATGATGCCAACAAAGGTTTTAAGGCAGGGGTATATTTTATTTTTGAAAATGTATGAAATATTTATATACACTTTTGAGCCACAAACAGATGCAATGCTCATGACGCAGGAAACAAAGTAGCCAAGCACAGTGGCTAAGGCAGCGCCCCTTATGCCAAGTGCAGGGAAGCCGAATTTACCGCCTATGAGAAGATAGTTGAATATCATGTTGACCACGTTGGCAGTGATATTGGTGCGCATGGTGATTTTGGTGTTGCCGCAGCCGCGCTGGGCAGAATTGATGCACATTTGAATGGTGGTAAAAATAAAACCTGTCATTATTATCCTGAAATATGCAACCGCATCGGCATGTGTTTCGGGAGTTGAGCCGCAAAATCTAATAATTTGGTTGGCAAAACAAGTCATGGAAAAGCTGATGATGGCACACATCACAAGCATGAATAAAAATGCCGTTGAGAGCACTGCATTGGCATCATCACGCTTCTTTTCGCCAAATCGGCGGGCCACCAGTGCCGACACCGAAACATTGATAGCTACGAATACACTCATACCCAAAAGCCTTGGCTGATTTGTGAGCCCTACTGCAGCCACAGCATTGGACCCGAGGCTGCTTACCATGAGTGAATCTATGAGATTTGCCAGACACACAAAAAACGTTTCAAGTATTGACGGAAGTGCCATTGAAAGAGAAGTTTTAATTATATTTTTATCTTGCTTAAAAATTTTCATAAGTGATTCTCCATTTAATTAAAAAATATAGTTTTCATATGACAAAATATCTCTATAATCATAAAAAGAGCTGCCAAGGGAACAAGTGTGCGAAATTTTGGCTTTGAAGTCTTATGATTGAACACAACCATTCCAAACATTGCACCCACTGCGCCGAAGCAAAAAGCACTTGCAAGTAAATATGACTCCCTTATTCGTCTGGCTCTTGCCTTTGCACACAGCTTATCAAGCCCATAAAGAAGCATGACTATAAGATTCCAGATTAAAAGCATAATAAAATGGTTACTCACAATAATTTCTCCTCTATAAGCACTATACAAACTATTATAACATTTTCAACAGACAAATTCAACCGTTGGCAGAAAATTATAACAAAAAAATACAGACCACAAAATATGCGGTCTGTATTTTCACTCCTGATGCCGGGCTCGAATAACCTAATTCACTTTTAAACTTGCATCAAATCACAGCCATATCAACGGTGCCTATGCACCGTTGCATGCGTTTACTCTTGCGGTTTACGAAATTCATGCGAGGCTATTGCCTCTTTGCATTTCGACCGCTGCGCCAAACCCTCCTCGCTTCTTCTGCCACCGGCAGCGCTCGGATGCTTTGCTACCTCCTGAGCTATCTCATCGTTGATACATGGCTGTTAGCCATGATGTCTGCCACTCAGACTAAACCTAAGGAGTAAAAAAATAACCCACCTGATGGTGGGTTATTCTTTACTCCTGATGCCGGGCTCGAACCAGCGACATCATGATTAACAGTCATGCGCTCTACCGACTGAGCTAATCAGGAATATATGACCCTCTGAAAATCAGAGGGTATTACCCCGGCAGCTTCCTACTTTCCCGGGCCGTCACCAGCCAAGTATCATCGGCACTACAGAGCTTAACTTCCGTGTTCGGTATGGGTACGGGTGTGTCCTCTGCGTCATCGCCACCGAGTTACTTAATACAATATCAGTT
>JAFVSB010000057.1 GCA_017503945.1 Clostridia bacterium | reverse complement strand
TAAGTCTGTGGTCTTAATTCTTGTAAGTGTATATTTCTTTGTGTATTTTTTAAGTATTTCATCAAAAGCACCCTGATAGTTAAGACTTTCGGGAATTGTTATCCTGAGTGTTTTTTCTACTGATTTCTTTTCAAATAATCCAAATTTTTCAGTAAGAATCATAACAACGCAAAGAAGGACTACAAAAATTGCACCATATCCATAAAGCCCAACACCGCAAGCAAGGCCAGCTGCAATATCAAAGAAAATAAAACCTATGTCTTTTGGATCTCCGGGAGCACTCCTGAAACGGATAATGGAAAGAGTTCCCGCCAAACTAAATGCTCTTGCTATGTTGCTACCCACAAACATAATAATGACAGATAAGATAATCGGAAGCATCAAAAGTGTTACTGCCATACTTCTTTGATAATTTTCTTCTTGGGTTTTATAGTAGGTAAGTCCGATAACAGCACCAAACACTATAGCCACAAGCATTGTTATAACTGCACCGCCAACTGTAATATCGGCTGAAGCATTTGCTAAAATATTATTAAATAAGTTATCCATCCTAAACCACCTCTTTGTATTGTATTTCGTGATGTTCGGTACGCTTTATCATATTTTTATATTCTATACCATACTTGGAAAAGCTTCTTCTTTTTATGTTGAATTCATCAAGCATATGTGCAAGCCACAATGGTTTTGCAAGGGATGTTTTAATTTCCATCATATAAAGTTCGCCATCAAGCAATCTTTCTCCAAAATCACCATTCTCAAGCCTCAAATCATATCGCCTTGAACGGATATTCATATCAAAGGATATTCTAAGGTCTTTGTTATCCCTTTCAAAATATGCAATTCTGTCATAGGCAAGGTAAAGCTTGGGATATAAGTCATACACCTTCAAAAAGTATTCAATTTCGTGAAGCACCTGTGTATTCATATATTCCTTTGGCTCAGGTGCTTTGCCTGTGGTAACAAAATCATAGGCTTCAGAAAGTCTTAATGTGGTTCTGCGTTTGTTTACAATGCCTTTGAATTTCTTTTTGATTTCAAGATACACCTTTGAATCCTCATCGGGTATGCCATAGGCACGAAGTCTTAATTTTTCCTTATAATCAGGCTTTGACAGCGAAGTTCTTATCAGGTAATCATCGGGAGTATCAAAATAAATATTGGAAATGGTATATGGTGTATGGTCTTTGTTATGAGAATCCATATCCATATGCTCATCTAATATTTTTATAACTTTTTCAAATGTTTCGCGGTCTAACATATATTTGTGTTCGTATCTGTTAAACACTTCTATTGCCATGTTTTCACCTCCTGACAAAAAACAACGCCTGCCTGATTTCAGATTTATTATAAATACCCAAAGTTAAAACAAAGTTAATTTTGAAAATAAAAAACCCGCAAAAGCTTTTACTCTTTGGCGGCAATAAGTTGGTTTGTTATATTTCAAAATCATCAATAAAGCTATAAGACATCACATTGACAAAAAACAAAATTTAAGATATAATATATTCATCACTTTAATATCAAGGAGTTTTGACCATGCCATTTATTGATGCAAAAATCACCCTGCCCACCGACGCTGCCACCAAAGAAAAGCTCAAAGCCGAATTTGGCAAAACAATGAGCCTGCTCGGCAAATCCGAGACATATCTCATGGTTGGCATTGAAGATAACTATGACCTTTGGATGGGCGGCGAAAAACTTGACAAGGGCGCATATGTGGCACTGAGCCTTTTGGGCAATGCGTCATCTGATGACTATGTCAAGGTAACCGCTGCAATCTGCGATATATTCTCAAACGAACTTTCAATCCCCGCAAACGCAGTGTATGTGACATATCACCCCATAAAAGACTGGGGCTGGAATGGGTCTAATTTCTGACAAACAAAAACGAATGTGCTTGAAGAGCACATTCGTTTTTTATTTTTCAAATCGTTTTATGGCAGATATCAGTGGCCGCACCAGCACAGCACCAAAAAAGTTGCCCGCTGCATGCACCATGTCCCAGGGCAGTCCTGCCACAATCCAGGCAAGTATCCCCTCAAAGCTCATGCCATACAATATCATCTGTGCAGGAGCATAAAGCACTCCATACAAAAGCCCGTGCAAAGCGCATATCAGCATGTATGCAAATGCAGGCAGGCTCTCTCTTTTTCTTTTGGGCACCAGCATCACTGCGCCCCACAGCACTGTCCATATATACAAATATGGTATCCACCATGTGGCAAAGCCCGAAAAGAGCCCTGTTAAAAACACAAAAACATATATGGGATACAGTGCCTTAGCACCATATGCAACTGTGAAAACAATCACAAACACTCCCGTGAGATGAACATTGGGCACCAGCTCCATAATTATCTTTGAAAGATACATGATGGTTCCGTAAATCCCGAAGAGTATTATTTCTTTAGTTGATAGCTTTATCATTTTTCCGCCCTAAAAGAATATATGCACTTTTCGTCTGTTTCAGTGTCATCAACACCTTTGGTGGCATACTCGCCGTCAATATAAAAAGCCCAATACATATTGTCTTTGTCATAATCATAAGTTATTCCGTTTACCGTTTTCACATACAAGCCATACGGTCCCTGCTCACCATCTATAAGGCCCACGTTCATTAAGGCTTTGCCCACTGTTGCGTCATTGGTGTGCACTGCAAAGCTTGTTTTTGACCCGTCTGCGCCCACAACCTCCACGCAAAGCTCTTTTTCGCCCTCGCCAAGCTCAACAGATGCTGCAGCGTCAGAGAGTGAAGGAATTTCTTTTGACTCAGTTGCAATGCATCCACTCAAAATGCCCGCTGCAATCAGCATGGTGCAAAATACACCTAAGGTTTTTTTAAAAAAATTTTTGTTCATTATAAATCACCTTCCTCTTTGAATAAGTGTATTTTATCATACATTTAATTTAAAATCAACATAGACACGAAGCAAAATTTGTGATAAAATAAGCTTGATTTGTAAATAATAAAACTCGTGAAAGAGGGATTTTTAATGCAATACAACTACAAAACAAACGGAGTATGCTCCAAAAGCATCAGCTTTGACATAGAAGACGGCATCGTGAAAAATGTGAAATTCACAGGCGGCTGCGCAGGCAACACACAGGGGCTTGCCAAGATGTGCGAAGGCAGAAAGGCAGAAGATGTGGCCCAGCTTCTTTCGGGCATAAAATGCGGATTTAAGCCCACCTCATGCCCTGACCAGCTTGCCAAAGCAGTGATTGCAGCCAGTGAGCAAAAGTGAAAAATTACATAAAACATTTTTGTTTTAATCAAATGTAAGAAAGGTGATTTTTATGGAAACACGAGTTGCAGTGATAGGCATTATAGTGGAAAATATGGACTCGGTAGACGAGCTCAACGCCCTGCTCCATGAATACGGCAGGCACATCATAGGCAGAATGGGACTTCCCTACAGAGAAAAAGACATTCACATCATAAGCATTGCAGTAGATGCCCCGCAAGATATTATAAACACCATTTCGGGCAAGCTCGGCAAGCTCAAGGGAGTGAGTGCAAAGACTGCCTACTCCAATGTAATCACAAATTCTGACGAAGAATAATATCATAGCCGAAAGATAAAACCTTAAAAGCAAAATAAATTATTGTTTAGCAAATAACCGTCTTCGCAGGTTTGGGTATACTTTTTCCGCTTCGGCTTCGAAACAGCAAGCTGTGCTTGCCGTTTCTGCAGAGCCGCTGCAAAAGCACACCCAAACCTGCCGCCAATGATTTTGG
>JAFVSB010000056.1 GCA_017503945.1 Clostridia bacterium | reverse complement strand
ATATATATTAAATGGCGAAATATTAACATTGAATCGTAATATAAATAGATTTCACGCAAAAGATATTAGTAAATTAAAATCAATTGCAACAGGCTTAATTAAAGAAGAAGCTGAGAAGAATGTCAAAGCTTTTGATGCAGAGCTTAAAAAGATTGAAATGCTGCGCGACTTCGGCATTGACGATGAGGAAACCTACTACAGAAAGCTCGAGTTTCTTCGTGACAATTATCTTACCAAAAACTCTGACAAATGGATAGACATAACTCAAGAGCTATATGACTATCAGGAAGCTCAGCTTAAGGAGCATAAAGACAACATTGAAGATGTATATGACGATATTGCAGACCACATCACTGACAAGCTCGATGAAGTAGCCAAGAAGCAGCAGAAATTTTCTGACAGTCTCACCGATTCGACAGAGCTTTTCCAAAAGTACACCATAGACGGTGTGGTTCATTACAAGCTCAATGATTTCTCTTCCGAAAATGCCAATCTCGCCGCTTATCAGCAGTGGCTTTCAAAGGCAATGGAAAGAGTGAAATCAAGCGGTGCATCAGATGATGCGATATCCGGTGTGCTTGACTATATAGACGGTCTTGCAGGTGATGAGTCGGGTATGGATGCACTCATTGCTCTTGCAAGTGCTTCCGATGCCGATTTTGCAAAGTTCATGAGTGGATATGCTCAGAACCTGAGCAAAGCCGACGGCATTGCAGCTCAAAGGTATTCTGATGACATGGTTACAGCTGCAGAAGAAAGCTATCAGCAAATGGTAGATGAGCTTACCAAAGCAGGGCTTGATATTCCCGAAGGCTTCTTTGTTTCGGGAACTCTCTCTGCAGAGCAGTTTGGCGAAGCATTTTTGTCTGAGATTGAACTGCAGATGCAGGAGATACGGCGCAAGCTCACTGAGTTCAATGCCGAAATTAATGCCTCAATCGGTGCAGCTGCAGGTACTGTCACAAATGACAATCGCTCCACCACATATCACATTTACGGTGACAATTCGGGCAGCACCGTGAAGCAGATTCAGAACATGGAAACCATCAAACGCCTCTCAGGGCAATAAGTGAGGTGCAGTAATGAAAGTTATATATAAAAACAAGCGCGGAAGTCTGACCTTTGGCGGCGGTTCACAGGCTGATTTGAACATAACCGCCATCGAGGGGCTCGGGCCTGTTAACAAAACTGTCAATTCAATTACATATTACGGCAAGCCTGGCATTGAGACCACCAATATCACCGATGGGAGCAGAACCATAACTCTCAGCGGTGATTTGCTCATGTCGGCAAGAGCTCAGTATGCCAGAATGATGTCAATTCTTGATATCCCCGGTACTCTGATGATATATCTTCCTGATGGAGAAGCTCGGCTCATAGATGTGAGCTACACATCAGTTGTGCCCGGGGAAAGGCATGCCGATTATCGCACATATGTAATTCAGTTTAACTGTGACAATCCATATTTTCGAAGCTCCAACGAGCTTATGTTCAGAGCCTATGAGAAGACAGACCATCTCAACAGCAGTTTTACTTTGCCGGGCATCTTCACAAGCGAATACGGCAACACCGTGCTAAAATATGACGGCAATGCTACTGTAGAACCGGGGCAAATATGGATATATGCCAAAGAAAAAGAAGAGGTTGATTTTTCCACCGATGAGGGCATTGGCATTCTCATTGAGAACACAACCAATGGCGAATTTATCCGATTGGAATATCCGCTTTCTTCAGGTGATTTTATCAAGATCGATGTTGCCGGGCGCTCCATAAAAAATCAAACAGGGCTTGAGCTCATGGAGCATGTAGCAAAGGATTCTTTTCTCACAGGATTTCACCTTGAACCGGGTGAGAATCGTATAAGAGCATACAACTATCAGGGCACGCTCAATGTGACGGTGAGAATATTCTACACCGATTATTTTGTAGAGGCGGTGTTCTGATGGATTTGCAGTTTTATGATTTTAACCTAAATCTTTTGAAGCAGGTGCCGAAAGCAAAAACACGATGGGAACTGCACTACAATGACATCGGCTCATTTGAATGTACAATGTCATACAACACACCATTTGTGGCAGATGCAATAGAGTATCTGAACAGGGGTGAGTTCTTTGTGGTGCGACAGGGTGATTATACAGGCATCGTTATAGGGTATGACATTCAGAATGAAGCTGTATTGTACGGAAGGACTTGCAATTGGATACTCACCAAGCGCATATCCAATAAGTTTGCGGAAGAAACTTTTGCCCCGCAGACAAAGGCGCGTTCTCTTGTGTCAACAGCTTTTTCTGATTGCTCAAATTTTGTGATGGGTGCAAATATCACTGCGACCGACACTGCCACTCTTGCCAAGGACAATGCAGGCACGACCTTTGATTTTGTTAAAGAGGTGCTGAGTCTCAAAAATTACGGTCACAATGTTAGCTTAAATTTGGAAAATAAACAATGGGTGTTTAACATCACAAACGGCGTACGGCGTGATTTTATGCGCTCAGAGGCTAACAAGACGGCATATGATGCACGGCTCACTTATGACATACTTGACCTTGCCGACTGCGGATATTACGAAAAGGAAGTCACCACTACAGACAGTGATGGCAACGAAACAAAGTCGAATGAGACTACTTATCTGAAGCGCGGCAACAAGTCGGGACTGCTCAGATGGGAAAGTCTCTTGCAGGGCAGCACAGAGAGCGAAGCCCTTGCCGACCTCAAGCTCAAAAAACCGATAGATGGCACATCTTTTTCAACACGGAATATCCGATATGGCATTGACTACAATCTTGGTGACATATTCACCATGCAGTTCATCAAAGGATTGTATCATGCTCCGGTTACAAGACGCGTGACCGGAATTGAGATTACTTATAACGAAAACGGCTACACAGAAAGGCCGATTTTTGAAGCATTGGAGGAATGATAAATGTATACTACATTTTTCGCAAATAACAAGACCTATGGGGCAGATGATATCAACAAGGTTTTTGCGCATCTGACAACTCAGGGTGTGAGTCTTTTTGAAGACACCGGAGCCCCGCTGATGGATTTGGACACTGCACTTGCCAACATGGTTTCTACAGGTGTTCAAGTGTATGATGTTAGCAGTTGTAAGGTTACGGCTCTGGGCAATAACAAATTCAAAATCTTAAAAGGCTGTTGTTGGATGCCTTCAGGAGCTTGTGTCATGTTTGATGATGCCGGACACACTTTTGAACCTAATTTTGCAACAAGTGCAGGCGATACATCAACTACATGCTATGTTTATCTCAAGCAGGGCGGTGATGAATTTGAAGGCGCAAGCAATGATGTGCATGTTGTTGCATCGGGTGATGCTCCCACGGATGCGGACCTTCCTCTTGCAACAGTAAGCACTGCAGGGGCTGTGACAGACAAAAGAAAAGTTGCTGTGTCAAAGGTGGCGGTTCCGGCTGAGAATCCGGTGAAGACGGTGTCGGTTAGCTTGAACTCGTCGACACCAGAATCTGATTTGCCCGGTGCTGACCTAATAAGTAGCACTGTACTACTTGAAACAGGAAATATGGCATATGGGTACATTTGTGATTCGATATTGACTAACGGCGATAGAAGCGGTTATTATGTTCCGCTCATTGCAAAACTTTCTTCGTCTTGGTCTCCCGTTACAATATGGGACGAAAGCTACGATCGGTGGTGGTTATATGCAAGAAAAACAACCAATGGCATAGAAGTTTATCTAAGATCCAACCAAACTAAATCACTATCTTTCAATCTTATGTTATTTTTAGGAGAGCCGATATGAAAATACTAAATATTGATGTTTCAAACACCTCCATTGCTTCATATACTCTTGACGGTGCACACAATAAAGTCACTTTGTCATTTTCGGGGTTTCCTGAGAGCTGGGAAACAAAGCTTGTATATGCAACATTTATCCAGGACGATTTGAACCCGACTCTGCAGGTTATAGACGGCAGCGTGGCAGTGCCTTCTGAAATTCTTGCAAACAACACTGACTTTTATGTTGGCCTTTATTCAATGACAGAGGGTGAAACTCAGGTTGAAGAACCTACCACCCCTGTTCTCGTGATAGTAAATACTACAGAGTCAAGTGAGATTGATGTTGAGCAACTTATAAAGACCATTATGAAGCTGAGTACAATAACAAACAATTTGGCACCTGTAGCATCAAGTGGTGATTACAATGACCTAAAGAATAAGCCTGATGTGGTATCTCAAGAAGAATTAGAAGATTTAGGTAGTCGATTATATGCGGCAAGCCTAATACCGGTAACGACTGTTCCTTCAGTCCTCGAAGCAAACCAAAAATATAATTTTGGTGAAATTGCAAAGCTTAGTCTTACATTTCCATCTGCCGCAAACGATGGCGATGTTATCTACCTGACTTTTAGCTCAGGCGAGACACCTACAACATTGCAAATTGATATAACCAACACCGATGATTTTGAATTGATACCTGAAGCAAATTACCTCTATGAAATTTTTGGTAGTTTCAATAACGGTGTTTGGCATTTAACCTATAATGAGTATTCAGTGCATGATCAATTGAAGGAGCTTGTTAGTTTTAAGGTCGCGAATACTGACAAGGAAGCAAGTGTTGAAGGTGTACCCCTTGTAATGACTAACTGTAAAAAATATAAAAGAATGACTGATTTAAAAATATATGGCAGTGGTGATGGTGTCGGAGAAAAAAGCAGGAATATATTTTCGTCAAGTGCGCCAGTATCTTACGAAGCTAATGCAATCTACAGCATCAATTATGACTTTGATATTGGTGGAAGTCCTTCATACACTCTTAATAATCGAGTTAGTTCTGGTTTTGGGTATATAGTCCTTAATCTGGGCTCGTTATCCAGTTTTTTGAATAAGCGACTTTGTATGTCCGCTATATATGAAGGTGATGGAAACCCTACCGAGTGGTCAAGATTGGTTGTAATGTGGAGTCGTGGAGAGTATGACCATGTAACAGTTTATAGGGGAACTGAAGCACACACCGGAAATACAATAACTTCAGAACTTTACCTTAGTAACTCTATTTTACCAACATATGACGACCAGGGTCGCACCATAGATTATACCCAATGTTATGTTGGGATTGTATTAATAAACTCATGCGAGGAAGATACAGGTATTACATTCAAAGACATTCAGGTCGAATACGACTACATAAGCCCATTTATACCTTATGGACTATATGGAGTGCCAATTGTCATGAGAGGTAAAAATAAATGCACCCCAACGACACCATTATCTCTGACCAATGCCACTTATACCAATGGAGTAGTTAAACAATCGACAGCCGACACCCTTGCAAATCCAAAATTCATCATAGCAGCATCAACAAGCTCAGGAGTGGTAACCCTGTCTAACATGGCTATGCCATCAACGGTGGGAGAACGGTATTCTATGGCATTCGCTGTGCCCGAAGGCACTCAATATTTGCTTTTCGGGATAACAGGAACAAAGACAACTACCACAATACGGC
Source organism: Clostridia bacterium (assembly GCA_017503945.1). Lineage (GTDB taxonomy): Bacteria > Bacillota > Clostridia > UMGS1810 > UMGS1810 > RGIG1828. Next base: position 2,152 of record JAFVSB010000056.1, on the reverse strand, counting down.
TTCAAAGTGTAGCTGCCGGCGATTATGTATTTTCTTTTAAATTACTTAACAAAACACAAGGTTCAATTTCGTGGTGTGATATGCAAATCGAAGAAGGTACAGCAGTTACACCCTATGAACCATACTTTGAGCCTATAAGAACACCAATATTTCGCTCAGCTCCTTTGAAGGAGGGTGATGTTCTCGATGTTGACAGCACCATCGAACTTCCAAAGCTCACCGCAAGAACTACTATAATCGAAGTAGATACAAGCGTAGCGCCGAGCAATATAACCGGAACATATATTGTAAGTTAGGAGGAGAAAAAAATGGATATTTTAACGGAATTTTTAACAGAATATGTTGTTATGATTGTAACGGCAATTTGTCTTGCGATCGGCTACATAATAAAGCATAGCATCAAGGTCATTCCAAATGACTATATACCCATAATAATGGGGGTGCTCGGCATTGTGCTCAACTGGTGGGTTAATGACTTTTCAATGACGCCGACGATTCTTCTCGGCGGACTTGCAAGTGGGTTGGCTTCTACAGGTGCATTTGAGCTTGTGAAAAATCTTATCTCGCGAGGTGGCGGCCATGCTGAAAATAAATAGTGTTTCATATAATTGGAAGGGAGCGCTTGGCAAGCGCCGATGCACAAAGTATATTGTGATTCATCATCAAGCTGGGAATGGCGGACCTGTAGCAATTCATAATGCACATATAGCTAATGGTTGTGTCGGCATAGGATATCATTTTGTTGTAAGAAAAAACGGCAGTGTGTACTACGGCAGACCTGCAGATTGTGTAGGGGCACACGCCTATGGTTTCAACTCTGTCAGCATTGGTGTGTGTTTCGAGGGCAATTATGAGACAACAAAATCTATGCCGGAAGCGCAAATGAAATCAGGCATGGAGCTTGTTTCTTATCTGAAAAACACATATCCTGCAGCTGAAATTAAAAGGCATTCAGAACTGTGTGCTACAGCTTGCCCAGGACAACATTTCCCATTTGATACCATAGCACAAGGTGTAGCAGTGCAAAATGCTAAAGAACTTGAATCTGTCAATGACATCGTGTGGGAATTGTCATATAGAAATATCATTACTGATAGCGATTTGTGGCTTGAAAAGTGTCAAAATGACACCAATGCATACTGGCTTGCTCGAAAGGCTGCAAATATGACGGTCAACAACAAAATTCAGCTTGAATTAGTCTCTGTTAATGATATTGTTTGGGAGCTTAATCAGAGAAATATTATCATAGATATAGCTTTATGGCTTGAAAAGTTGGATATAGACGGTGACCTTTACTGGCTAGCGTATAAAATCGCCAATCTGACACAAAATAAATAATTTTAAAATTAAAAAATCCTCTTAAACAGCGTTTAAATTTCGTTTTTAAAACTGTTTTTGAGGATTTTTTTATGCTCATTTTTAAATTTTCTCAATTTGCGTGAAAATTTTTGTCGGTTTGCATGCTTGGCTACAGTCTTTTGAATATCTAATAGTACCTACAGTGGTATCATAAGCTTTACCAGTTACTTCGTCAACATATTTTCCAATAACTTTTTTAAAATTGACTCGTTCTGAGGTCGAATTTATTCTCTGCCCGGTGCCACTATATTTTCTTATCAATTGTTGTGCATCAGATACAGAACCAGAAAAAATACTTCTTCCTTTTTTATAATTATTGTGGCCAACGATGTGCTTCCCTTGTCTACCTGAATGAAGTTTTTTCGTAAATTTAGTAAAATCCGAAGCTTTATCTGCAACCTTCGCCGCATCTACAGCTTTATCCGCCATTTTAGCAAGTTTTGCAGTATCTGCAACTTCACCAACTACCGGAATTGCACCAATAGCACTAAGTCCTGCGGAAACAAAATCACCTCTTGCAAGGTCAACCGGTATTGATGCTAAATTTGTAAAAGTATCCAGCCCTGGAATAAGCGATGCGGCAGTCAGCAGATTGCTTAAAGCATCTAAACTATTGCCTTTGGTATTACCAAAATTGCCAAATTTTCCCGCGCCCATTAAGCAGTCACCAGCTTTCTGGACTTTGAAAACTCGCTTTCGAAGGCTAAGATGTTTATTCCCATATCCTTATACGGTTTAAAAATACTGTCAGGTGCACTGCCATAAATTATTATGGTTTTAGGCGACAGTCTTT
>JAFVSB010000055.1 GCA_017503945.1 Clostridia bacterium | reverse complement strand
TTTTTTTTGGTGGGGAGGGGCGGATTCGAACCACCGAAGCAAGATGCAGCAGATTTACAGTCTGTCCCCTTTGGCCACTCGGGAACCTCCCCATAAGCTGGTGATGGGACTTGAACCCGCAACCTGCTGATTACAAATCAGCTGCTCTGCCAATTGAGCTACACCAGCGAATATTAAATTATAAAAGAAATGGGAGCTATAGGGCTCGAACCTATGACCCTCTGCTTGTAAGGCAGATGCTCTCCCAGCTGAGCTAAGCTCCCATAACTGAGCGACTCGTATATATTATCATATAAAATTTGATTTGTCAATACTTTTTGAGAAAAATTTTTCGCCGTTTTTGGTTTTTGGCAAAACCACCAAACCAAATGCTCAAGCAGCGAAAAATGCATAGCATTTTTCACTGCTTGAAGCAATAGAATTACATTAATTTTCGCTCTGACGAATAGCTGCGGTTACTGCATTTTTCATGAGTGTGGCAATGGTCATGGGGCCTACACCGCCCGGAACGGGAGTGATATAGGAAGCCTTTTTGCATGCTGAGTCAAAATCAACATCACCGCAAAGCTTGCCGTTTTCGTCTCTGTCCATGCCTACATCGATTACCACGGCGCCGTCTTTGATATATTCTTCATCAACCATCTTGGCTCTGCCCACTGCAACCACCAAAATGTCGGCTGTGCGAGCAACCTCTTTTAGGTTGGCAGTTTTGGAATGACAGATTGTGACGGTGGCATTTTTGTGCAAAAGAAGCATTGCCTGAGGCTTGCCCACTATGTTGCTTCGGCCAATGACCACACAGTGCTTGCCGCAAAGGTCAATGCCTGCATCATCGAGTAGCTCCATAACGCCTGCAGGGGTGCATGGCAGAAAATCAAAATTGCCAATCATTATCTTGCCCACATTCACAGGGTGGAATGCATCCACATCCTTTTCGGGGCGGATGGCGTTGATGATGGTTTCTTCATTGATGTGTTTGGGCAAAGGAAGCTGCACGAGTATGCCGTGAATGTCGGCTTTGGTGTTGAGCTTCTCTACAAGCTCAAGGAGCTCCGATTCGGTGGTGGAGGCAGGCAGTGCATATTCCTCGGAATAGATGCCGCAATATTCGCAGGCCTTTTTTTTGTTGTTCACATATACTCTCGATGCCGAATCATCACCCACTATAACAACGGCAAGGCCCGGATTAACGCCTTTTTGCTTTAGCTCTGCCACCTTTTGGGCCAGCTCGTCCTTTACCTTTTGTGACACTTTTTTTCCGTCTAAAATCTGATAACTCATTTTTTGTATCCTTTCTGTGCTTTGTATTTGAAGTGGTCTTTTTTTCATCTTTTAAAAGCCTTGGTCTTACCAGACAATCGGGGCCAAAGCCAATCAGGTCCTCGCGGTGCGCTTTTTTGAGCGCTTTTATTACAAGATTGTGGTTGGCGGGGTCACTATATTGAAGCAGCGCTCTTTGCATGAGTTTTTCTTCGCCTCTGGGCACATACACCTTGGTCATGTCAAGAGGGTTGATGCCTGTGTAGTACATGCAGGTGGACACAGTGAACGGAGTGGGATAAAAATCCTGCACCTGTTTGGGATTTATGCGGTGTCGCTTGGTGTAGAGAGCAAGCTCTATGGCATCTTCGAGCGTACTACCAGGGTGGCTGCTCATGAGGTATGGCACTGCATATTGTTCCTTGTCTGCCCTTTTCGATGCTGCATCAAAATGGGCGCAAAACTTGTCATACACCTTTGCCGACGGCTTACCCATAAGAGCAAGCACTCTATCGCTGATATGCTCAGGTGCAACACGGAGCTGACCGCTCACATGATGCTCACAAAGCTCGCGCAAAAACGCGTCGCTTTTATCGGCAAGGAGATAATCATAGCGAATACCCGAGCGAATGAACACCTTTTTTATGCCGGGAATTGCGCGCACAGCTCTCAGCATGCGAAGATATTTGGAATGGTCGGCAACAAGGTTTTTGCACGGTGTGGGATAAAGACACCTGCGTGCTGTGCATGTGCCTTTGGTGAGCTGCTTTTGGCATGAGGCATGGGTGAAATTGGCAGTGGGGCCGCCAATGTCGTGAATGTAGCCCTTGAAATCACTCTGTGATGCAAGCCTATGAGCCTCGCGCACCACCGAGTCCACACTGCGGCTGCGCACAGCTCTGCCCTGATGAAAGGTGAGCGCACAAAAATTGCACTCGCCAAAGCAGCCTCTGTTGTGAGTGATGGAAAACTTGACCTCGTCTATGGCAGGTACGCCACCGAAGGGTTTATATATCGGATGATAGGTGAGCGCATAGCCGAGCTCATACACCTCATCGAGCTCGCCCTCTTCAAGCGGAGCCATGGGTGGATTTACCACAAGATAGCGGTCGCCATGCTTTTGCACAAGGGTTTTGGCAGTGACCGAATCCTGATTGTCAAATTCAAGCTTTGTGGCTATAGCATATTTGCGCTTGTCATCACGCACATCTTCATAAGATGGTATTTCTATATAATCAGTGAGGAAATCTGTGTTTTTGCGGATATAACAGCAGCCGTCTATGTCGGTGTCGGCCGCGGGGATACCTGAGCTGAGTGATTCGGCAAGCTGAGCTATTATCCTCTCGCCCATGCCATAGGTGAGGCAATCGGCGCGGCTGTCTAAAAGAATTGACCTGCGCACCTTATTGTCCCAATAGTCATAGTGGGCAAAGCGGCGCAGGCTTGCCTCGATGCCGCCAATGATAATCTGCGCGCCTGGGAAAGCCTCGCGGATGCGATTGCAATATACAATGGTGGCGCGGTCGGGTCTGTGGCCGCTTTTGCCACCCGGGGAATAGAGGTCTTCACTGCGGCGTTTTTTGTTGACTGTATAGTGATTGACCATGGAATCTATGTTGCCTGCCGACACCAAAAATGCAAGCTTTGGTGCACCAAGGCGCATGAAATCATGAGTTGACGACCAGTCGGGCTGAGCAATGATGCCCACTGTGTAGCCAAGGCTTTCGAGCACACGGCTTATGATGGCGTGGCCAAAGGCGGGGTGGTCTACATAGGCATCACCGCACACATATACAAAATCAAGCTGCTCTATACCGAGCTCGTCCATATCACTACGCGATATGGGCAAAAATGGATTGTGTGGCATAAAAATCTCCGTTTATTTCATCAGCATTTCGTTGTATTGTTCACGGGTTATGAGCACCTGACGGGGTTTGTTGCCGTCGAGTCCGCTTATGATGCCACGCGCTTCCATCTGGTCGATGATGCTGCCTGCGCGATTGTAGCCTATGCGGAATCGGCGCTGGAGAAGCGAAGTGGATATCTGACCGCTTGTGATTGCCATGTCGATGCAATCGGCCAAAAGCTCGTCACAATCGCCCGGGTCGTCGCCATCGGGCTTATATTCTCCCTCGTCTTTTTCAATTTGTTCTATAACATTTGGGTCATACACTGCCTGGGTGCCGTTGCTCACAGATGCAACCACTGCATTGACCTCATCATCAGAAACAAAGGCGCACTGCATTCGTGACGGCGAAGTCTCACCCACGGGCATGTAGAGCATATCGCCCCTGCCTATGAGTTTTTCGGCGCCGCCAATGTCGAGAATGGTCTGAGAGTCACGCACTGATGCCACCATGAATGAAATACGGCTGGGCACATTGGCTTTGATGTTACCTGTGATGAATTTGACAACAGGTCTCTGAGTGGCAATGACCAGATGCATGCCTGCAGCACGCGCAAGCTGCGCAATACGGCACACATAGTTTTCAACATCGGCAGGAGCCACCATCATGAGGTCGGCAAATTCGTCGATGATAATGACAATGGATGCCATTTTATTTTCGGGAGTGCCGTTTCGCTCCATGAGCTCGTTATAGCCTGTGATATTGCGCACATTGTTGCGTTCAAATATGCTGTAGCGCTCGGTCATTTCCTGCACTGCCCACGAAAGAGCACCGGTGGCTTTTTTGGCATCTTTTACAACGGGAATGAGAAGATGCGGAATACCGTTGTATACACCAAGCTCAACCTGCTTGGGGTCTATCATTACAAGCTTTACCTCGTTGGGGTCGGCTTTGTACAGAAGGCTTATGATGAGGGTGTTGATGCACACCGATTTACCTGCACCTGTAGCACCTGCAATGAGAAGGTGAGGCATTTTGGCAAGATCCATGATGATGGGCTTGCCACTAACATCTTTACCCAGCGCCACTGCAAGCTTGGATTTGTGATTTTTGAACTCATCGCTTTCGATAACCTCGCGAAGGGTAACTGTGCTGGGGGTTTTGTTTTCTATTTCGATGCCTATGGTGGATTTGCCGGGCACGGGAGCCACCATGACGCCCTTGTCGGCTTTAAACTTAAGGCCTATATCTTTGGAAAGGTTGGTTATCTGATTTACTCTGATGCCCTCGGCGGGTTCTATTTCATAGCGGGTGATGGTGGGGCCCTGGCTTATCTCCACAACCTTGGCATCAACCTTGAAGCTGTGCAGAGTCTCAATGAGCTGGCGGGCGTTGCCTCTTAGCTCATCTTGCACATTGGCTCCGCCCACCACGGGCTGAGGTCTGCTAAGAAGGTCAATTGACGGATAGGTATATTCAATGATTTCTTTTCCCTTTTCGGCGCCCTCAATCTCTTCTTTGATTTCGCGGTCGATGGACTCCTTTTCATCATCAGAGAGCTTTTTGGCTTCTTTTTCTTCGTCGGATGGTTCCATATCCTCAGGACCTGATGTCACATCGTCATACACTCTTATTTCAGGGTCGGCAAAGGCTTCATCATCGTGGTTGGTGTCTTCTTCGGGAATGTTGAACACAATCTCGCGGTCAGAAAAATCGGTGCTTTCAAGGTCGGGGTCGATGGCAACACCGCGATTTGTCTCCACTGCAGGTTTAGCTTTGGCAGCACTGCTTTGTCCTTTGGCACAAAGCTCGCGCACAAAAAGGCGCACCGCATCAAAAACGCCTGCAAGGGAAATGTTGAAGATAAGAATAACGAGCACAATAAGAGAGCAAAACAGGATAAGATATGAACCTGCTGTACCAAAAATGCTGAGCACTGCTGTGATTGCACCGCCTACAAAGCCGCCGCTTATGCCTCCTGCGCTGCCTGTGGCAAACCACTCGGCAGGAGCTGCATCGGGCGCAAAAATGCGCTGAAATATGGCGCCGAGCACTGCCACCGCACTGTATGACATGATATATTTGGCCTTATTGCTCTTTTTGTGGCGGTTGCACAGTGAATAGATAATAAGCGCTGCTGTGGCAAAAGGCAGGATATAGGCACAGGTGCCTGTAAGACCCATGATAATCTTTCTGATCCATGAGCCTACAAATCCGCCCGCATTCGAATATATGCATATGAGAAGATACATGCAAATGGCAAGTGCGCAAATTGCGAAAACCTCAAAGCGCATACCGCCAGAGCCGGACTGAGATTTTGCTTTTTTGGAAGATGCGCGGGGGTTAGGTTTTTTATTTGTATTTTTTTTATTATTTTGTGATGGCATAGATTTTACCTTTCATTTAATATATTACAAAGCATAATAACACGAAGATATTATAACATATTTTAAAAGTCAAATGTATATACTTTTTGAACATATATCGGCTTTTATTTTTGTGCACAACTAACAACATGTTGCATATGGTAATTTTTATCACAATGAGATATAATTAGTGTAGTAGTATATCACCCGAAAGGATATATATGCTTATGACATCAAAAATCAAAAATTTGTTTGCCAAGCTTCAGGATATATGCCACGATTTTACCGATGGTGATTTTTTTGGACTTACTGCCGAGATGAGCTTTTATCTTCTGTCGAGCTTTCTGCCCATGATTCTATTGGTGTTCACAGTGGCATCTGCCATTAGCCAGAACTACACCGACGCGGTGCTCGTGGCTTTGGGAGCTTTGCCCAATAAGCTTGCAAAGCTGCTTATAAAAATGCTTGTGAGCCGCACGCGTTCAACAGCAGTCATTGCAATCACAGGTGCGTTTTCGCTTTTTACCCTGTCGGGTTTTGTGGGCGGACTAAAAAAAGCTCTTGACCGCTTCTACAAGGTGAAAAGTGACAGAGGCTTTATACAATATCATATCATAACTTTAATTTTTGCATTTTTCATCTACATTTCCATAATAGCAAGCTTTGGTCTCATCATCTTTGGTAAGCTCATAGGTGCGCTGCTTGTAAAGCTCACCTCAAGCCAAGACATACTCGCCATATGGAACATATCGCGTTATCTTGTAATACTGGTGTTTATAAGTTTTGTGGTGTCGGCACTGTTTAGGGCACTGCCTGCAGCAAAGCTTCGCATTAAAGATGTGATTCCCGGAGCGCTATTTACCACTTTGGCATGGTATGTGGCGTCGATGCTATTTGCTCTGTATGTCAATAATTTTCCACAGTATGAGATAATCTATGGCTCGCTTGCAGGCTTTGCCTGTATGATAATGTGGATATATATCACGGGTATGTCCATGCTGGCAGGAGCCAAAATAAATGCCATGATATACCAAAAAAGAATGAAAAATTAAAAGAATAATTATATTCCCACAGATAAAACTATCTGTGGGAGTTTTTTATTCCCGGGGAGGAAATTTATGAAGAAAGAAAAACCTTTTTTCAAAGATGAAAAGCCCGACAAATTTGACTCACTCAAAGTATGTTCTGCAACAGAATGCACAGGGCTGATCACTGTGCCGCCTGAAAATGAAGACGAGCTTGAAAATTATATGGACATATATGATTTTGGTGCGCCTTCGTCACCCAGACGGCATTTCTAAACCAAAAAAGAGCAGCGCAAACCACATGGCTTTTGCTGCTCTTTTTATTTGTGTGTAAGAGTGTATTACATAATTTCCTTAAAAATCATTTTAAGCTCTTCACCGGTGAGCACAATATCTGCGCCCGACATTGAATCGTCAATCTGCGAAATCCTGCTTGCACCTATCACGGGGAAAGTGTCGGGATAATTTATAGAGCACATTGCGCTGCATACAATGGCTCCAACTGAGCAATCGTATTTTTGGGCAAGAGCTTTCATAACTTCAAGCTTTTCAAGGTTTTCTTCACACAAGTAGCGCACTTTTGCCTTTTGCGAAAGAGCACCTACCCCATATTCTGCCACCTTTGAAAAGAATCCCTTTGCCTGAGATGAATATGCCACAACAGGCATTCGGGCATTTTTATAAAACTCAAATTCAGCTTTATCCATGCCCACAAGGCCGCCTCTTTCGCCAAGGCAATGGGCAGGGTTAAAACGAAGCTGGCTTGCTGAAAATCCCATAAGCGAATGCTTTTGGGCATAGTCATTGACTGCCTGTATTCTGTCGGACTGCCAGTTTGATGCACCAAATTTTTTGATTTTGCCCGCTTTAACAAGGCTATTCATTAATTCTGCCACTTCGCCCGGCTCAATCACTCTGTCATCACGATGCAGCCAGTAAAATTCTATTGTGTTCACATTTAGTGCTTCAAGGCTTTTTTCAAGATCGGAAATGATGGCCTTGGGTGTGACTCTTGACTCTTCTCCTGCATCAGGATCATAATAGCCGCCTTTGGTGAACACATGCATCTGCGGCGCTTTTGTTTCATAAAGCCACTTGCCAACAATTTCTTCGGCTTTGCCGTTTGCATAAAGACGCGCAGTGTCAATGTGAGTGCCGCCATTTTCGCGGAATCTGTCCATTATAGCAAAAGCGTCTTTTTGTGAAATTCCGTCGCCGAAATATGCAGTTCCCAAAAACATCTTGGAGGCTTTTTCTCCAAAAGCATATGAATATCTCATTTTGTCCCTCCGTTTTAGTTTATAGATATGGTTTTCAAAGGCTTCCTCATAAGAGGAAGCCTTTTTGTCAGGTTATTCAATAACAAGCATATAATCCCTGCCTGTGTACTCAGAGACGAGAAATCCAAAATTTTCACTCGCATCCGACATTGCCAGCATCATGCGAGCCACACTCGGCAGCTTCACAGTGACGGTGGTGCCGTCAAACACAGGGCGTGCCTGCATCGCTGATGCGCAAAAGTCGGCATTGCAGCCTGATGGCTTATCGAGCAAAATTCGCTGCCACAGGCGTTCAAGCACAAAGCGGTCACTAAGGTCGGCACCAAAAAAGGTTTTGGCTACCACTTCCACCTCGATTTTATCATCACTGCCGAAGCAGCTCACCAGCCCAAGCGAAAAATCGCTTGCATTGCCTCCAAAATAATCGAGCACTTCGCCATAGATCTCGGAGACCTCGGAAAGCCCTACAGCATCGTTGGATTTGATGGCTATGATAAAATTGCCAAAAAGCCTCAGCTTTGGTCTGAGCACTTTTAGCTCCGATGAAAAATCAGTGCATTTGCCCGTAAAGTGAAAATACACAAATCGGTCACCGAGGCGAATGTCGAGCGAAGAGAGCACATCGTTCTCTTTGAGGGGAACGGTGGCATCATCGAAGCCAAATTTTTCGCCAATGTATTTGCAATAGCGCTCCGCCCTTTTGTCATCGAAAAAACCGTAGCTTATCATATCAATACCCCAGTTCTTCTGCCACAAGGATTACCTTTACCCTGTCTTTTTGTCTTTGATGTGCCATGACCACATAGTTGCAGCAGATACGCGAGTCGGCATTGCATCCCGATGCCATATCGACATCAGTGTTTTCGCATGCCATGCAGCTGCCAGTGTGGGTGCAATAGTTATCAAGCCCAAGACGCAGGCAATTGGCGGGAGCTGCCGTGTGCCTTACTCTTGCGATTGCCTCGTCGATGTTGGCAACGATTTTGTTGCAGCCTGCAATCACGATGAGCTTTTTGGAACCAAAGAGCATAGCGGCAACACGGTTGGAATTGCCGTCTACATTATACAGCTCGCCGTTTTGAGTGATGGCATTGGAGCTTGAAATGTAGGCATCGCAGGTAAATGCCTTGCGATATATTTCCTGCACCTCATCGGGAGTAATGCCTTCGCGGTTGCGGTTGTAAAATGTGAAGTCCCCCTCGGAGAGCATCTGGGGAATGCCGCATTCAAATGCGCTCATGCTTCCGCCCATTGTGACAGTGGTGCAATCGGCAAGCAGGGTTTTGGCAATCTCTCTTGCTTCTTCCTTGGTGGAAGCAATGAAGGTTTCCATGTTATTTGCGCTAAGTGCCTTTGCGCATTTTTGTAATTTTAGCATTGTGTGTTTTTTTGTGTTTATATCTGGCATAATATCAGTCCTTATATTTATCAAGCACACCAAACATAGTGTCGAGCTTGCTCTTTAAGATAGTATAGAGAGGTTTGCCATCTCTTGCCACTGCATAATATCTTTCATCATGATCTGAAAAAGTGAGTGTTACAGAGGTTGAATCCTTCAGGTCAAACTTCATGGTGAGCACTATGGCGCCCATGGGGGCAGTGCTTATGTCATCGGCAAGAGGGCCGCACACATTGGAGAAAATCTCGCGTGATGCACTCTCGGAGCTTGAAACCTTGCCGTCTATGGCAATGGTGCCGTCATCTCTAAATTCAAGCTTATATTTTTTTGCGCCGTCGATAGTGATGGTGCTGAGTGTTGATTGCTTTGTAAGATACAGCTGACGGTCGGCAATATCGATGAGGTTAAGTGTTGCAAAAGGTGCCGCAGAGGGTGAAACTGCATAAATGCTCTTGCCATCATCAATGCTGATGTAGTATTGATTGTTCAACAGCTTACTGAAATACACCGTCTGAGTTTTGCCCTTGGCGTCGGTGTAGGTTACAAAGGCGGATTTGTCACCAAGACCGTATGACGCAAAATCGCCATTGTCGTTCACATAGCCATCTGTATCCATAGATGCAATGGGCAAAATGAGCTTTGATTCAATCTCGTTGTCACGCGCAAACACAGCTATTGGCGAGGTCATTTTCCATGCATAATAGTCGCCCGAATCCAAGTTGTATTCACCCTTGGTGAGCGAAAAACTACACTTGGGACCTTGGTATTTTATGGCAGTGATGTTTTCAAAATCGATGCGCGCGATAGTGTCGTTGCGGTATTGACCAAATGGCGCAAACATCAGTGACACTCTTTCGCGCTTTACCATGTAGATGTCATCTGAAAGGCTTGTCATCACATAACAAAGGTCAGAGTTGGCAACATCATTGCCGCGAGTGATGACAAGCGTGCCTAGGCTGCTTTCAAAGCTAACATAGTCGCTTGCATCAGTGATGCCGCAATCTGCAGGGGTGACCTTGGTGGTGTCGAGCTTGTCGGTATAGCGCACAGAGCAAAGCTCTGTCATAAGCCTTGTGACCCTTGATTGACTCACACCCACCTCGCTCTTTTCAGCGCATATCCAGCCGTCGGGAGTGCGGGTGAGGGTGTAGAGCTCACCTGAGTGTGAAACCGTAACGCTCGTTACACTGTCTACCGACACTTTGTATATAGCTTCTTCATTATAATCCTGAGACTGGGCATTGCCTGAATCGATAGATGGCTCATCTGAATCAGGAAGAGCCATCACAAGGGCAAGCACGCCAAGGAGCACTATGAGAGAAATCGCAAGAATAACTATCTTCTTTTTGTTCATTACAGGTGTCTCCTTTTAATCCAGATAACAAAGCCACATGCAAGAATGATAACAGGAATGAGTACGATGACAATGAATGAATACACATAGATTGTGCTCTGACTGATTGTCACTCTCGACTCAACAATGTTTTTGGGATGGATATATATGGAATATGGCTGGTCGGTCATTGAAGCCATGAGTCCTGTGTAGAAATTGGTGTTGGAACGCGCCTGCAAAAATGCAACCGAGCCCGACACAAAGAGCTTGGGCGGTTTGCCGTCATAGCTTGGGCGGGTAACCATCACTGCTATGTCGCTCGCCTGTCTGGTATCACCTGCTTCAAACACATCATACACAGAATATATGTCATGTTTGACATAGCCTGCCTCAGAGGTCGAAGCCACTGTGTAGGCTGTTATGTCATTTTTGTTTTTAGCTGTCACAGGTCTCGCAGCAGGAAAAATCGCCTGAGTATTATCATAGGAAATGGTCTGGGTCATTTCGTTTTGCTCGATGTCGGGAATGAGAGTGGTTCTGTATTTGGCGTAGTGTGAGGTGTCATCATCACCAACCAGACCATCTCCAACCTCTATGCCCCATTCTGCAAGAAATCCAAAGAGACCTTCAAGTGCGGGTGTGGTGGGGTCGATGAACACCTGCAAGCTTCCTCCATTTGCCGCATACTCTGCCAGTTTATTGATTTCATCGGCAGAATAGTCGGTCCTGGGGCCTGCTATCACCACGAGGTCGGCATTGTCGGGAAGCGGGTCTGACATAATCTGCCAATCGTGGAACATATAGCCCGCCGCGGGGAGGATATCTGTTTTAAAATCTTCATAGCTGAATTTTTCGCCGTGGCCTGTGGTCACATAGGCATTGATGTCACTGCCTTTTGTGACCTTTAAAATTGCCGAAGTGAAATGATGCTCGGCTTTGAGAGCACCCGAAAGGATTGCATCGTTGGTGTTGTCTTTATACATGATTATCATATCATTGACGCTCACCACGGTGTTCATGCGGTCGGTTTCAAAAATGATATTGTAGCTGTCGGCAAGAGGCTCGCCGTTTACCTTGTAGCTTGTAAGGAGCGAGGGGTTTTTCTGAGCATCGGCACGCTCATAGGTGATGCGTTCAGAAAGGGTGTCATATTTTTTGAGGATTTCGTCGAGCTGAATCATCTCGCGGTTGACATCGCTTTGGGGAATGAGCGATATGATGCGCACATCCATGTCGAGCTCGGAGATTACCTCGTGGGTTTTAGGATCAAAATCAAGTATGCCGCCCTTGGTGAAATCAAGGCTGAGGCTTATTTTGTCAGCAACCACAACTGCTATGAGGTTAACTATGATTATAACTGCAATGGCAAGTGCAGCAGAGGTCATTGCCGCATATGCATATTTTCTTTTTTTGTTCATGGCAAATTCCTCCTATTTAATTTTTCTTTTTTCTATGCGATAAATTGTAAGCAGTGCACACACCACACTGATACTCACATAATAAAGCACATCGGTCAAATTGATAAAGCCTGTGAAGAAGCCGTCGAAACGGCGGGTTATCTTGAGCATGCTTATGATGCCGTCAAGAAATGCAAATCCTGAGGTCTCATTGAATGACGAAACCAAAAACATTGCAAGAAGCACAGCTATGGTGATGATAGCGGCTGTGAACTGGTTTTCGGTGAGTGATGAGATGAAAAGACCTATCGAGATGAGCGAAGCACCAAACAGGAAAAAGCCAAGGAAGTTAGTAAACACAGTGCCCCAGTCTACATCGGAATAAAATTCAAGGATTATGGGATACATGAGCATGAGAGCTATGGATATGCCAAAGACAATTAGTGCTGCAATGAGCTTGCCCCACACGATTGACGCCACGCTGATGGGCGCAGTAAGAAGGAGCTGGTCGGTTTTGAGGCTTCGCTCTTCAGCCACAAGGCGCATGGTGAGAAGCGGTGTCATCACCACAAACACCCACGGCAGGAGCGAAAATATCACACCGATGGCAGAGCTTGCCGCAAAGAGATTGAAAATGGTAAACAAAATGGAGCCAACGCATACAAGCACCGCAATGAACACCCATGCTATGGGAGTGTTGAAATAGATGCGGAGTTCTTTTTTGATGATTGCGTTCATTCTTCGTTGCCTCCTTCCTTTGCAGTGAGAGTAATGAAAATATCTTCAAGGGATATGTCATATGACTTGAACATAAGTATTGCCATATCTTTAGCAGCAATCTCACGGAAAAGCTCGCGGCGGATATCAGAGCCGTTTTTAGCATAGATGATATAGTCGAGGCAGTCCTCTTCGCCCACGCCCTTGCACTCAAATCGTTCGATGCCTGCAAGCGACGAAAGCACTGCTTCGATTTTCTCTTTGGCACCATCGATGCGTGCAATATATTGATTTTTGCCCGAAACCATGGCGGCGAGATTGTCGGGGGTGTCTTCGGCAACGATTTTGCCCTTGTTGATGATGAGCACCCTGTCACACACTGCACTGATTTCTGACAGAATATGAGAACTTATAAAAAGAGTTTTCTTTTTGCCAAGCTCAGAGATTACATTGCGGATGTCGATAATCTGCATAGGGTCAAGGCCTACTGTGGGCTCATCGAGGATAAGGAGCTCCGGGTCACCCACAAGAGCCTGAGCAATGCCCACTCTCTGGCGGTATCCCTTAGAAAGATTCTTTATGAGGCGGTGCTTCACATCGGTGATTCTGACCTCTTCGAGAATGGAGTCGATGCACGATGTGTCACAAGATTTGATGCCGCACACAAATTCAAGATATTCCATAACCGTCATGTCAAGATACACTGGCGGAAGCTCGGGCAGGTAGCCAATCTTCTTTTTGTAGGCTTTGGGGTCGTCCATGATGTCGATTCCATCGATGGACACAGAGCCCGAAGTGGACGAAATGTAGCCCGTGATGATGTTCATGGTGGTGCTTTTGCCTGCACCGTTAGGACCAAGGAAGCCAAGGATTTCGCCTGATTGCACGGTGAAACTTATATCATCAAGAACTGTCTTGGAGCCATATTTCTTGGTGAGATTTTTGATTTCTATCATATGAAAAATCCTTTCATTATGAATATACTTTAGTCTTCTTTTTTAACTATGGCTATGCCAAGCTCTTCAAGCTGCTTTGCATCTACAATATCGGGCGCATTGGTCATTAGCTCTGATGCATTCTGCACCTTGGGGAATGCAATAACATCGCGGATGGAATCGCAACCATCAAGAAGCATGAGCAAGCGGTCAAATCCATATGCCATGCCACCGTGAGGAGGAGCACCATATTTGAATGCATCAATGAGGAAGCCAAAGCGTGCTTCTATTTCATCGGCAGGCAGACCGATAACTTCAAACATTTTCTGCTGAAGGTCGGAGTTATATATTCTCATGCTGCCGCCGCCAAGCTCCACACCGTTTAAGATGATGTCATAGGCCTTGGCTCTTACTTTGCCGGGGTCGGTGTCGAGCAGCGCGAGGTCTTCATCTTTGGGAGCAGTGAATGGGTGGTGCATTGCCACAAAGCGATTTTCTTCTTCATCATGCTCAAGAAGCGGGAAGTCGGTAACCCAGAGGAAGTTGAATTTGCCCTCTTCAATGAGGTTATATCTCTTGGCTATTTCAAGACGGAGAGCACCCAGTGATGCATATACCACACTGTTTTTATCGGCAACTATGAAGATTACATCGCCAACCTCGGCATTGGTAGCCTTGAGGATAGCGTTTAACTGTTCTTCTTCAAAAAATTTGGCAATGGGCGACTGAACGCCGTCGGAGTTGACTTTTATCCAAGCAAGACCTTTGGCCTTGTAGGTTTTTACAAATTCGCCGAGCGAGTCAATGTTTTTGCGCGAAATCTGCTCGCCCAATCCCTTGGCATTGATAGCTCTTACGCTGCCGCCTGCATCAAGCGCACCTGTGAACACACCAAAGCCGCAGCCTGCTACAACATCTGAAATGTCACAAAGTTCAAGGCCAAAGCGGGTGTCGGGCTTGTCTGAACCGAAGCGGTCCATTGCTTCGGCATATGGCATGCGGATAAACGGAGTGGCAACATCGATGCCCTTAACCTCTTTGAACACTCTTGTGAGAAGGCCTTCGTTTACTGTCATTACATCATCTTCATCAACGAATGACATCTCAAGGTCAATCTGAGTGAATTCGGGCTGACGGTCAGCTCTTAAATCCTCGTCACGGAAGCATTTGGCAATCTGGAAGTATCTGTCCATGCCTGAGAGCATAAGGAGCTGCTTATACTGCTGGGGTGACTGAGGAAGTGCATAGAAGCAGCCATTGCGCACACGGCTGGGCACAAGGTAGTCACGGGCGCCCTCGGGAGTGCTCTTGACCAAGATGGGAGTTTCTATTTCGATAAAGCCGTTTTCTTCATAATAATCTCTCACAATTTTGGCAACCTGACTTCTAAGGAGCATGCGGCGCTGCATGTCGGGACGGCGAAGGTCAAGGTAGCGGTATTGCAAGCGGAGTTCTTCTTTTACATCGCTGTTTTCTACAATATAAAATGGAGGTGTCTTGGCAGCAGAGAGTATGCGAAGCTCTGTGGCTACGATTTCAATCTCGCCTGTTTTCATGTTGGGGTTAATCACCGCTTCGTCTCTTGCGGCAACCTTGCCCACCACTGCAAGCACATATTCACCTCTTACTCTTGCTGCTTTTTCATACATGGCGGCATCATCGGTTGAATAAACTGTCTGAATTACGCCCGAAATATCGCGCACATTTATAAATATGAGACCGCCGAGGTTTCTCACCGAGTCGGCAAAGCCCATGACAACTACTTCTTTGCCGATATCTGCCTTGGTGAGATTGGCGCATTTGTGAGTTCTTTTTAGTCCGTTAAGTTTTTCAAATTCCATGATTGTATCCTCCGATTCAGTTTATGTGACTGGCTATTGCCTGAGCAGTTAGTTCAATCTCAGCTTCGGTGCCCTCGTCCATATTTTTGAGTCGTGCCTTTTTGGTGGCAATCTCGTCATCGCCTAAAATGAGAGAATATTTCACGCCAAGCTTGTTGGCATATTTCATTTGGGCTTTCACGCTTCTGCCAAGGTGGTCGCGCTCAGCGCAGATGCCGAGGTCTCTGAGTTCAGATACAAGCTTTTGTGCAAAGAACGAATTGCCCTCACCTATGTGACCTACATATATGTCGAGCTTGTGAGCATCGGGGATTTCAATGCCCTGCTCAGCCATTGTGAGAAGAAGCCTTTCCATGCCAAGTGCAAAGCCACATGCAGGCACGCTTCCGCCGCCAAGCTCCTCCACAAGACCGTCATAGCGGCCGCCACCACAGATTGTGCCATTGGAGTTTTCATTTTGGGCAATGATTTCGAACACCGTCTTGGTGTAGTAATCAAGACCACGCACGATGTAGGGGTCAATTTCAAACGGAATGTCCATAGCAGTGAGATATTTTTTGACATCTTCAAAGTGCGCAGAACACTCATCACATATACAATCGATGAGAAGCGGGGCGTTTTTTACTATATCCTTGCAAATTGACGATTTGCAATCAAGTATGCGCATAGGGTTGCGGTCAAAGCGATTTTTGCAGGTGTCGCAAAGCTCGTCATAGTGAGGTTTTAAGTATGCTTTGAGCTTTTCGTTATATTCCTTGCGGCATACAGGGCAGCCAATGCTGTTGAGGTTGACTGTGAGATTGGTAAGACCGAGACGCTTGTAAAGAGTCCACGGCAGAGATATCATCTCGGCATCAGAAGATGGGCTCTGAGTGCCGAAATATTCTACACCAAACTGGTGGAATTCTCTATAGCGACCCGCCTGAGGTTTTTCGTAGCGGTAGCAGCTAATCTGGTAGAAAAGCTTGGTGGGCTGAGGGTTGTTGAACATGCCATGCTCAATAAAGCTGCGCACGGCTCCTGCAGTGCCCTCGGGGCGAAGGGTGATGCTGCGGTCGCCTTTGTCATTGAAGGTATACATTTCCTTTTCTACAACATCGGTGGTGTCTCCCACACCACGCTGGAAAAGCTCGGTGTGTTCAAACACGGGAGTCCTTACCTCGCTCACTCCAAACTCACGGCAAATCCTGCGGATTTGGTCCTCAATATATTGCCATTTATATGAATTTTCGGGCAGAATGTCCATTGTGCCCTTTGGTGCTTTTGTAAGCATATATTCACCTTCTCTTTAAAATAACGCTATTATAGCATAATAATACATTTATCATTATACAAAACTTACGCTCAAAAGTCAACTAAAAACACAATACTGTCTCAAACAATAATTTATTTTACCCATTTTGCATAAATTTTCACGGGTGACCCCAATCAAACGCAGGTGCGCCATGGGCTTGACGGCATTTCATTTTTTGGGTTTCGCTGAGAAAAAAGCCGTTTGCAAAGTTGTATAATGGATTTGCAAGGTTGAGAGAAGTTGAAATAAGAAAAATCCCCTGCACAATGCTTTCTTAGTTGATATCAACAAATCTAAATCTTGCTGACACCCGGGAAAGACCGGAGAATAAATCTGAAAGGAAACAAAAATGAAAAAAACAAACGAGCACGAAATTAAAAAGCTGCTTGAAGCACTCTCAGATGAAGGTGCACCCAAAACAGAGATTGACAAAGCAGACCCCGAGACCGACGCTCAGTCTCAAAACAAAGCAGACAAAGAAGCCGAATTTGAAAAGCTCATAAAGGGCGAGTTCAAAGAGCAGTTTGAACAGAGAATGAAAAATAATTTAAACAGAAGATTCAAAGAGAGCTCTGCACTCAAAGCCAAGATCGCCCAAAATGAGCAAATCATAGCAAAGCTTATAGACAAGCTGGGTATCACCAGCACCAGTGAGCTTATGGATATGATTGAATCAGATGCTTCATCTGCAAAAAGCGCGTCAAGAGCCGCCATAGATGTGCAAGAGCGCATCAGAGCGCTCGAATATGAAAACGAGCTTATGAGAAGGCAGCGCGAAGCTCTTGCCATGGAGCAGACCGTGAAAGAATGGATGAAAGACGGCGAAAAGCTAAAAGAGAGCTACCCCGACTTCAGCATTGAAGCCGAGGCAAAAAACCCCGAATTTGTGAAACTTCTCAGAGCGGGGGCAGGTCTTAGAAATGCGTACCTTGCAATGCACCACGACGAAATAATAAAGACTTTGGTGGAAAAAGCGGCACAGGAAGCAAAGGAAAAGACAGCCGAATCAATCAAACTCAGAGGTCAGAGACCTTTGGAAAACGGAATGTCGGGCAGAAGCACCGCACTGTTTAAAACCGATGTAGCAGGACTCACCGCTGCACAGAGAGCCAAGATTGCCAAAAGAGTGGCAAACGGCGAAATTATAAGATTTTAATTTGCCAATATCTGGCGCAAGACCATGGTCTTTGCGCCAGATATGACAAAACGAAAGGAGACACTATGAATTTAGATTTAACCTTATTTGATTCCAACCCCAACACCACGACAGATTCCGGTCTTTCTGCCGAGATGAGAACATATTACAGTGACTATCTCATTGACAATGCAAAACCAAACCTCGTGCATGACCAGTTTGGTCAGAAACACCCCATTCCCAAAAATGGCGGTAAGACAATTCAGTTCAGAAAGTTTGTGCCCTTTGGCAAAGCCACTTCGCCTCTTTCTGAGGGAATCACTCCCGACGGCGGGTCTCTGAGCGTGACCAAAGTGACTGCAACAGTTGAGCAGTATGGCTATTATGTGACCATATCTGATATGCTCTCTCTCACCGCAATTGACAACACACTTGTTGAAACCACAAAGCTCCTTGGTGCTCAGGCGGGCTCCACCCTTGACACCATCACAAGAGAAGTATTAAATGGTGGCACAAGCGTTATGTATACAGGCGAAGCACAAGCCAGATCTCAGCTTGGTGGTAATGGAACCCTTCTCACCGTTGAACATATCTACAAAGCCGCACGATTCTTGAAATCACAAAATGCCCCCAAAATCGACGGAAGCTATGTTGCAATTATTCACCCCAATGTAGCTTATGACCTCATGAGAAGCGAAGAATGGATTGACGCACACAAATACAGTGCCACAGAAGAACTCTTTGAGGGTGAAATCGGCAAAATTGCAGGTGTACGTTTTGTTGAAACAACCGAAGCTAAGATTTTTGGAGGTCAAGGCTTTGGAGAAACAGATGTGTATTCCACACTTGTTCTCGGCGCAAATGCCTACGGCGTGACAGAGGTCACAGGCGGCGGGCTTGAGCACATTGTAAAGCAAGTTGGCTCAGGCGGCACAGCAGACCCGCTTAACCAGAGAGCAACTGCAGGCTGGAAAGGCACCAAAACTGCAGAAAGACTTGTGGAAAACTTCATGATAAGAATTGAAAGCAGCGCATCCCTTGATGTCGGCTCCAACTAATTTGTAAGGAGGGTTTTAATTATGGCAAAAGCTACAGAAAGTAAAGAAACAAGAAAAGATAATGCATACTACGATGAACTCGTCACCATTAAGCTCTTTAAAGATAATGACAGATACAAAGATGATGTGTTTGTGGCAGTAAACGGTGTGGGCATGATGGTGCCCAGAGGAAAAGAAGTTGAGATTCCCCGCAAATATGCAGTGGCTCTTCAAAACAGCGAGGCGCAAGACAGCTTTGCAGCTCAGCACTGTATGGAGCTTGCAAAAAATGCCGAATCGCCAGAGCTTAACTAAAAGATAAGCTAAAAACCACAGAGGAAATTTCCTCTGTGGTTTTGTTTGTGCAAAAACTATTTGACTATAATTTTTCCATCTTCGCAATCAATGTCTATGCTGTCGCCCTCTTTGAATCTGCCTGTGAGAATCTCGTCGGCAAGGAGGTCTTCTATTTGTGACTGCACAGCTCTGCGAAGCGGTCTTGCACCATACACCTCGTCAAAGCCTGCCTCGGCAAGATGCGCTATGGCAGAGTCTGACACATTGAGTGTGTAGCCTATTGAACTCATGCGCTGGGCAAGCGCTGCTATCATGATTTTGGTAATTTTTTGGATATCATCTTTGGTGAGCTTGTGGAACACTATGGTCTCATCAATTCGGTTGAGAAGCTCGGGACGGAACACATTTTTGAGCTCGCCGAGCACCTTTTCTTTGATGGCGTTATAGTCACTTTCATCATCATCTGATGCTGTGCCAAAGCCAAGAGATGTTTTGGCTTTGTCGGTGATGAGGCGCGCACCGATGTTGGAGGTCATGATGACAACAGTGTTTTTAAAATCTACCTTTCTGCCCTGAGAATCGGTGAGAATGCCATCATCGAGAATCTGCAACAAGATGTTAAACACATCGGGGTGAGCCTTTTCGATCTCGTCAAAGAGCACCACGCTGTATGGCTTTCTTCTCACCTTTTCGGTGAGCTGTCCGCCCTCTTCATAACCCACAAAACCCGGAGGTGAGCCAACAAGGCGAGAGACATTGTGTTTGTCCATATATTCACTCATGTCGATGCGGATGATTGCATTTTCATCGCCAAATATAGCCTCGGCAAGAGCTTTGCAAAGCTCGGTTTTGCCCACGCCTGTGGGACCAAGGAAAATGAACGAACCGGTGGGGCGCTTGGGATCTTTAAGGCCAACCCTGCCGCGGCGAATTGCCTTGGCAACGGCGGTGACTGCCTCATCCTGACCGATGACACGACCATGGAGAATTTCTTCCATGTTTTTGAGGCGCTGCTGCTCCTCGGTGGCAAGCTTTTTCACGGGGATGCCCGTCCAGTCGGTGATGATGTCACAGATGTCATCTTCGGTGACCAAAAGCTCGTCGGGCGAGTTGCTGCTCTCCCATTCTTTCTTTTTGCCGTCGAGCTCAGAGCGCAGTTTTTCTTCTTCATCGCGCAGGGCGGCGGCTGTTTCAAATTCCTGCTTTTCGATGGCGTCACGCTTTTTGGCCGACACCTCGGCAAGGCTTTCTTCCACCGATTTTATCTCTGGCGGAGCGGTGAAGGCTTTGAGGCGGATTTTGGACGATGCCTCATCGATGAGGTCTATTGCCTTGTCAGGCAAAAATCGATCAGTGATATAGCGTGCCGAAAGCCTTGCTGCACTCTCTACTGCCTCATCTGATATGGTTACCTTGTGATGGGCTTCATATTTATCTCTGATGCCTTTTAAGATTTCTATTGTTTCATCAACAGTGGGCTCGCCCACTGTAACAGGCTGAAAACGGCGCTCCAAAGCGGCGTCTTTTTCGATGTTTTTGCGGTATTCATCGAGCGTGGTGGCACCAATTAGCTGAAGTTCGCCCCTTGCAAGAAGTGGCTTTAGGATGTTTGCCGCGTCCATTGCACCCTCGGCGGCACCTGCACCTATGAGGGTGTGCACCTCGTCGATAAAGAGAATTATGCCGCTATCTTTTTTGACCTCGTCGAGAGCTTTTTTGATGCGCTCTTCAAATTCACCGCGATATTTTGTGCCTGCAATCATTGACGAAAGGTCAAGCGAAAAAATCTTTTTATCCTTGAGGATTTCTGGAATTTCGCCCGATGCAATCTTCTGAGCAAGCCCTTCAGCCACTGCGGTTTTGCCTACGCCAGGTTCACCTATGAGGCAGGGGTTATTTTTAGTGCGGCGCGAAAGAATCTGGATTACTCTTTCAATCTCTTTATCTCTGCCCACTATTGGATCAAACTTACCGTCTTTTGCCATGCGGGTGAGGTCAGTACCGAACTGTGACAAGCTCTTGGGCACATCACCACCGTTTTTTTGGGAAGTGTGACCTTTGCCCTGAGGTGCATCCGACTGCGAAAACATGGAGCTTACAAGCTCATTGGCATCGATGCTAAATTCAGACAGTATGCGCGCGCCCACACTGTGACCCTCTCTGAGAGTGGCAAGCACAATGTGCTCAGGAGCTATGAGCAGCGAGCCGAGCTTTTTTGCTTCGTTGAAGCTCATTTCCAAAATGGTCTTGCAGCGGGGAGTTAAAGGAAGCGACGAGCCAATCACGGTCATTGATGAATCAGGCGGCGAAAGCTCGCTGATGCGCGACACAAAATCTTCATATCTTATGCCTGCATCTTCAAGTGCATTGGCTGCCTGAGAGCTGCCTTCCTTAAGTATACCTGCTATTATATGTTCGCTTCCCACAAAATTATAGCCCATTTCGCGAGCTGTTTCGTGAGCAAAACGAAGCGCCGAGCGGGATTTGTCGGTAAATCTTGAATCCATAACAGTTTCCTCCTTTATTTATTGAGAGCCACTCTGAGTAGTTCGGCTCTTTTCACATCTCTTTCAACTGCACTCTCTATGACAAAGTCGGCACTTATGTGTGCAGGAGATGCGCATATCATTATGTTGTTGAGTATGGTGTAGTCGATATCGTCTATGATGCCAAGCCCTATGCCAAAGCGCACATCTGAGAGCCTTTCCATCATTTCCTTGCTCTGCATTATACGCGCCCAGCGAAGGATTGCATATGAGCGCATTATGCGGTCTTCTAAAATGAGACCCTTTTTCTCCGATAGCTTTGATCTTAGCTCGCGCTCTTTGGAGATGATGCTGCCGAGTGTCTCACCAAGTGATTCGGCAATCTCTGCCTCTGACCTGCCGAGGGTAGTCTGGTTGGAAACCTGAAACAGATTGCCTGCCGATTTGGTACCCTCGCCATACATGCCTCTCACTGTGACTCCGAGCTTTGAAACAGCTGCAAACACGCTGTCTGCCGCGCCCGACATCACTGTGGCAGGCAAATGAAGCATGTAGGAGATGCGCATGCCTGTGCCCACATTGGTGAGGCAAGAGGTGAGGTAGCCGTATTTTTCGTGCATTGCATAGTCGAGCTTTTCAGAAAGGTAGTCATCAACTCTGCCAATGAGCTCAAGAGCCTTTTGCTCTTCAAAGCCTGCATAGATGCACTGAATACGAAGATGGTCTTCTTCATTTATCATGATGCTGACCTTTTGGTCTTCGCTGATGTATGCTGCACAAGGGAGCGGGGAGCTTGCAAGATTGGGGCTGATGTAGCGTTCTTCCACAAGCTTTTGCTTCTCGGCCTGGCTCATTGAAGGAAGGTCTACCTTGGTGAAGGTGTAGTTCATCTGCTCAAGTGCGCTCTCCACAAGGTCTATGACCCTTTGGGCGTCGTCGGCATTCATCTTGTTTGGAAAAGGTATGCCCTTTAGGTTGCGCGCAAGGCGGATGCGGGTGCTTAAAACAACATCATCCTTTTCGCCATGCTCTTTGAACCATTCAGCCATTGTTTTCGCCCTCCTTTGCTTCGAGGTCTTTGATTTTGTCACGCAAAACCGCCGCCTGCTCATATTTTTCATCTATTATTGCGCGTTTAAGTTCTTCTTTGAGATTTTTTAAAGTGTTATCTCTTTCAATTTTCTTTCCATCGGCACCGCTGAGCTTGCCTTTGTGTACGGTTGACGGCTGAATCTTGGAAAGCATCAACTCCACAGGCTTTGAAAACACCTCATAGCATTTGTCACAGCCAAGGAATCCTGTGCGCCTTACGCTATCAAACGAGGTGGAGCACTGAGGGCACCTGAGCACAGTTTGCGAGGCGGGCTTGGGAGATGAGAGAAAATCGCCAAAGAGGCTGCCCAAGCCAAACGGAGCGTCGGAATCTTTGATGTAACCAAGCTCCTTGGCGCAATCGGAGCAAAGATGAAGCTCGGTGAGCTGACCGCCCGATATGTGTTTGTAGTGAAAATTGGCATCTTTGATGCCGCAATTGGAACATAACATATTATCACCGCCTATATAAACATTAACAATAAATTTTTAAATATACTTGCTCTCACCTTATTTTTCAGCGTCCCGTCTACAATGGGCGAGAGTGCATTGTTGGAGCATGCCGACAAAATGAGCTTTGCTTTGTCGGCAGATATGGTTTCGCTGGTGTAGAGATTGTCGATTATTGCCTCTAAAGTCATCACATCGAGCGACTCGCCAATGCTTGAGAGCACATGACGGATTGCATCATTGCGGTTCATTGCCACGCGGGTGATTTTGATATGACCGCCTCCACCGCGCCTGCTCTCTACTATATAACCCCTCTCGGTGGTAAAACGAGTGGAAATTACATAATTAATCTGACTGGGCACACAGTTGAAATAGAGCGCAAGCTCATTGCGCTTGAGCTCGATGCTGTTTTCATCTTCAAACAATTCGCGGATAAAATTTTCGATAACATCGCTCATTTTCATGCTCTATCATCCCTTTCCGAACATATTTTTGATTAGCCGAAAGAGAGTAATCCGAACCTGCCTAAAAACCAGTATTTTCGGCATTTTTAGGATTGTCGTCCTTGAAAGGCGTCAGCCTTCCTTCGTCCTGTGCACCTAAAACTCCTCAAAAATACTTGGTTTTTAGGTCAAAGAATTTTAAGATTATCAAAAATTGTTATTATCAAGCCAAAAGCGCAGGTAATCCTGACGGATTATCGAGCATTTTGGTGAGGATAAGAGCGATTTTTGTATCTTAAAATCGGAGTTCGGATTATTCCCTTTCGGCTAACTGACTTTCTTCTTCAAAATTAGACTTTGACTTTCTTTGACCTTGTGAGTGCATTAT
>JAFVSB010000054.1 GCA_017503945.1 Clostridia bacterium | reverse complement strand
ATATTGCTCTTGGTGTTGCATCAGATTTTGAAGAAATATATATCGACGAATATCAGGACTGCAACAATATTCAAAACACTATTTTTGAGTGCATTTCAGGCAGCAATCTTGGCAGACCCAATGTGTTTTGTGTTGGCGACATGAAGCAGAGCATCTATAGCTTCAGAGATTCCAATCCGCTGCTTTTTCGTGATAAATGTGATAACTTCCCTCTCTATGACGGTGCGAGTGTCCATGAGTCCAACAAAATCTTTCTTAACAAGAATTTCCGCAGCCGTGATTCAATTCTTCGCTTTGTCAACTCTGTGTTTTCTCAGATAATGAGCCTTGATTGCGGCGAGCTTAACTATGATGCCAACGAAATGCTCAACTATGGCGAAGGCTACATCGATGTGAATCCCGACATCGATGCCATCGACCTTGCCATAATAGACAGCTCCAACACCTTTGGCGATTCCTATGACCCCGATTATAAATCCGAGCTCTCTGCCACCGAAGCAGAGGCGGTATATGTGGGCCAAAAAATTCAAAAACTAATATCATCGGGCTATATGCTCTATGATAAAAAGAATAATGAAACAAGAAAATGCACCTACAAAGATATTGTCATTTTGATGCGCAGTGTGGCAAGCCCCGGTCCTGTGTTTGAAAGAATTCTCACCGAGATGGGCATTCCTGTGTATAGTGACAAAGGCGCACCGTATTTTGAAACTGCCGAAATCCGCTTTCTTATGTCGCTTCTAAAGGTCATCGACAATCCCGATGATGACATCGCCCTCGCTTCGGTGATGAAAAATCCTGTGTTTGGCTTCGATGAAAATATGCTCCTCAAAATGCGCTTGTCATCGCGCAAGACTTCTTTTTATGAATGCATAAAGCATTATGCACTAAGCGGGGCAAATTCACTCTCTGATAAGATTAACTCTTTTATCAATAAGATTAATGAATACTACGCCAAATCCCGCTACATGGATACCGACGAGTTTTTGTCATATATCATAAATGATCTTTACTATTACACTTTTCTCTCTCTAAGCCCCGACTCTGATCTTAAAATAGCCAATGTGCGCTATCTTCTCAAAAAGGCAAGAGAGTTTGAAAAAAACAACTACCGTGGCATATACAGCTTTGTACACTTTGTAGAAAACTATGGCCGTGAGGCCATTGCCGAAAGCGCCAAGATTCTCAGCGCCAATGACAATGTAGTGAGGATAATGAGTATCCACAAATCGAAAGGGCTTGAATTTCCCGTGGTTTTCCTCTCTGATCTGGGCAGACAGTTTAACACTCGTGACATCACTGCCAAATTTGTCATGCACAAAGAGCTTGGCATAGGCATCGAGAGCGTGTATCGCAGCATTGGTGCGCGATTCAACACTGCAAATATGCTTGCCATAAAACGCAAGCTGCTTTTTGAAATGGTGTCAGAAGAGCTCAGGGTGTTGTATGTTGCACTCACCAGACCTATGGAAAAGCTAATCATGACCGCCTCTGTCAAAGATGGTGCAGCCCTGCTTTCTTCATCAGAGGATGCAGTGCGCTATGAAGGCAAAAGCATCGACCCATATCTGATTCTTTCGTCCAATCGATTTATAAACATTTTGCTCTATGCAATTACGCGCTCGGCAAGCTTCCCCAGGCCTGTCAATTCGTCATATCGCCACATTCTCCGTGATGGCTGCAGATATAATATAGACCTCTTAAATATATCTGAAATTCAGCATAGCGCAAAAAAGACACCGTCTGAAAACTGGCAGACCAAATATGACGCGCCCACTTCGCACTATGATTCCATAGCCGAGAGCCTTTCGTATAGCTATGGCCATGCTTCGTCGGTTGTGCTGCCAACCAACATGACGGTCACCGAAATCAAGCGGCTCTCTGCAGCTGATGATGGCATCTATTCGCCGTTTGATGATGTCACTCTCGCTGCTCCCACTGAGTTTGGCAGCCGTGACAGACTGTGGGGCGCAAGCCTTGGCTCACTTGTCCATTTTTGCATGGAAAAGCTCGATTTTTCATGCATAGCTTCTCACTCTGATGTCACAGAGCAGCTCGATGCTCTCAGAGAGAATGGCCAGATTTCAGACACCGAGTTTGAAGCTATCGATACCTCGGCCATCTATAAATTTATCAAATCCGACATCGGCTCTCGCATGAAGGCTCACATATCCTCATTGCAAAAAGAATATTCATTCAAATATCTTGCCGATGCATCGCTCATTTTTGACACCCAAAGTGATGACAAGATTGTTGTGCAGGGCACTGTTGATGCCTTTTTTGAAGATGATGACGGCGCTATAGTCATTGTGGACTATAAAACCGACAAAGTCCCCCCGCAAGGCTCAGGCGTGATAGCCGAGCGCTATCGCACCCAGCTTGACTACTATGCTCATGCGCTCGAGGTTGTGTTTGGTAAAAAGGTCAAAGAAAAGCTCCTGTATCTTTTTGACACAGGAGAGACAGTAAATGTGTAGGTGAATTTTATGCAATACAAATCACTGAGTGAATCCACTCAAAAAAAGATAATCGAAAAAAATCCGTCATTAAAGGGCAATCTATATTGCCCCCAGCGCCGCCGCAATGACCATGATGTTGCCAACTTGTGGCGTCCTGCATTCGTAAGAGATTGCGAAAAGATAATTCATTGCCCATACTATAATCGCTACAGTGACAAAACGCAGGTCTTTTCGTTCTACAAAAATGATGATATTTCCCATCGAAGCTTGCATGTTCAGCTTGTATCGCGCATTGCACGCAATATTTCGTCTCTTTTGGGGCTTAGCTGTGACCTCACCGAGGCAATTGCCCTTGGGCACGACATAGGCCATCCGCCCTTTGGCCATGCAGGCGAAGCGTGTCTTAATGAATTATCAAAAGAGAGCACAGGTAGAGCATTTATGCACAATCTCCATTCTGTGAGAGTGCTCGACAAGATTTTTGACTACAACATTTCATTTGAGACTCTCGATGGCATTCTATGCCACAATGGTGAGCTTCCCCTTGGCAAATATGTGCCCGACACTACCAAAACCTTTGAGCAGCTCGATTGTGAGATTGCCTCGTCATACACAGACCCCGCCTTTAGCTCAAAGCTTATTCCTGCAACCTTAGAGGGGTGTGTTGTGCGCATAAGTGACCTCATTGCATACATCGGCAAAGACCGTCAGGATGCAGTAAGAGCCAAGGTGATTGATTCCGATGACATCTTCAATGAAGGCAATCTTGGCAAATTCAATGCTGCCATCATCAATAACCTCATTGTCAATGTGGTTGAAAACAGCTTCAATAAGCCATACATCATGCTCGACAGTGAATACTATGATGACCTCAAGCTTGCCATGCACGAGAACTATAAATACATCTATCGAAGTGTCGCGGTCAAAAGTGTGCAGGATGAATACATCCGCCCCATGTATTCTAAGCTATATCACAAGCTCCTCTCTGACCTCAAATCTGGCGATACCAATTCATATATTTTCCGTCATCACATCAATTACATCACCAAAATTCGTTCATACTACAATAAATCAAGCTATCTTGAGGAAAACTGCCCCGAAGATATTGTAATTGACTATATTGCAAGCATGACCGATGATTATTTTTCTGATTTGTATGCACACCTCTTCCCCGATTCACAAATGCCCGAATATAAATCGTATTTTCAATAAAAATATTAGTGATTTGATTATATGAAAGAGGAATGAGATATGAATTATATTGCAAATGAACACAGGTATGAATCTATTGAATATAGAAAGTGCGGCGAAAGTGGTCTCAGGCTTCCTGCAGTGTCATTGGGATTATGGCACAATTTTGGAAATAGTGCCGATTATGACAATATGTGCCGTATGTGCTTTACTGCTTTTGATAATGGCATCACGCATTTTGACCTTGCCAATAACTATGGCCCCGAAGCAGGAAGTGCCGAAACCAATTTTGGCAAAATATTGCACTCTCACCTCAAAGCCTATCGCGATGAAATGATAATCAGCACCAAAGCAGGCTACTATATGTGGCCTGGTCCATATGGTGACAAGGGCAGCAAAAAATATCTTACGGCAAGTCTTGACCAGAGCCTCAAAAGAATGAAGCTTGACTATGTCGACATTTTTTATCATCACGCAATGGACCCCGATACTCCACTGTACGAAACCATGTGGGCGCTTGACGCTATAGTGAAAAGCGGCAAGGCGCTTTATGTGGGATTGTCAAATTATGATGGCGAAACTATGGAAAAAGCTGCAGACATACTAAATGAACTTCACTGCCCGTTTGTCATCAATCAAAACAGATATTCTATTTTGGACAGAACTGTTGAAAAAAATGGAATACTCAAAAGCGCAATTTCAAAGCAAAAGGGCATGATTGTCTTCAGCCCTCTTGCACAAGGACTTCTTACTAATCGTTATTTGCATGGGATTCCGTCTGATAGCAGAGTAAAAACCGATGGCAGATTTCTAAATGAAAATTCATTATCT
>JAFVSB010000004.1 GCA_017503945.1 Clostridia bacterium | reverse complement strand
TATGCCGCCTCTGTCATCGCTGCGGCAGGCGCTATAGGCGCTGTGCTCAGACGATGCCTTGCGGGGCTTTTTGCTCCACTCGAGAAAAAACTAAGCTACATGGACAAACGCGAGTGCCGTCATTTTCTTGTGAGCTTTTTGTGCGACATAGAAAACGGAGTGCAAAAAGACGAGGTACAATGGAAGCTTGCTCACGACACATATGATTATTACAGGAATATATTAAAAGAAAACTCTTATGTACATGACAAATGGGAAAGGGTGGTAAATCATGAATCAAATTGACTTTTCGGCTCTGTCGGGCACTGTGGCAGTGCTTGCATTCGGAGTCAACCTCATTGTTCAGCTCACCAAAGAGCATGTGGAGCTTCCCACAAAACTGTGGACTTTAATCGTGTCTGCCACACTTTGCATTGTGTGCCTTTTTGCAGGGGTACACTCAGGTAAGCTGGGCGCAGACCTCACATCGGGTGCTTTGGCACTGGCGGGGTCGTTTGTGGTGGCATATGTGGCAATGTATGGCTTTGACACATTATCAGACCTGTGGAAACGATTTTTGAAAGGAGAAAACATCAATGACAATAATTGAAAAAAGCTATGCCTTTAAAAGTGTGCCGCCAAATCGGCTGCGCACCGACTATATAGTCTTGCACCACATGGCAGCAAACGGCAGTGCCGATGATGTGCACCGTGCCCATCTTGCAAACGGATGGGCAGGCATTGGCTACCATTTTTTTGTGCGAAAAGATGGCAGAGTGTATCGTGGTCGCCCCATAACCAAGGTGGGCGCACACACTCAGGGCTACAACTCTCAAAGTGTAGGCGTGTGCTTTGAGGGCAATTTCGAAGTTGAAAGCATGAGCAACGCACAGCTTCAAAGCGGCAGAGAGCTTGTGGCCTACCTCAGGCAAATGTACCCATTGGCTCAATTAAAAAAGCATGGCAGCTTCAGCTTCACTGCATGCCCCGGCAAGAACTTTCCGTTTGATGCCATAACATCCCCCTCTTTGCCCGGCGAGCTTACGGAGGTGGCAGATATAGTATCGGCGCTTGAAAAAGTTGGTATTATCACAAATCCGGAGCTTTGGATGGTCAAATGCTCTGCCGACACAAATGCCTATTGGCTTGCCCGCAAAATTGCCAACATGACTAAAAAATCAGCTGAGCCGCAAAGCCGCCTTGTCACGGTAAATGACATTGTGTGGGAGCTTGCCGAGCGAGGCATCATAACCGATAAATCACTTTGGCTCAATCTGTTTGAAGCCGACAAAGACCTATATTGGCTTGGCTATAAGGCGGCAAATCTCACAGAGGCGAGGTGAGATAGGTGCAGCTAAAAACAGACAAACCCATTTTTGACGGTACTGCTGATGACAAAATCAATCAGCTTGCCGTGTATAACGAAAATCTCAAGCAGGAAATTGCCTTCAGGCTCAGCACTCTTTCTAAGAGGATAGACACCCTTCAGACGGCAGTTTCCAAGCTTCAAGGAGGCACGCAATGAAAGCAACAGACATTATAACGCGCTGTGACAACTTAAAACCCAATGTGCAAAGCTATGCTCAAAAACGAAAGTGGCTGGACAAAATAGAGTCTGACATCAGAAAATATGCAGCAAGGTATTCGTCTCACAGCGGTGACACTTCGTTTGCACACTGTGAAGACCCTGAGCTGTTTTTAGATTCAAATTATAGTGACATATATGTGTACTATCTCATTTCGATGATAGACCTTGCCAATCAGGAATATGCACTCTACAACAACAGCTCATCGTTTTTCAATGCGACACTCGCCCAGTGGCAAAAAGAATACAGGCGCACTCACTGCCCTGAGTGCAGCGTGTCAATTAAAATATAGGAGGTGATAGCTTGTTACCCATAATGCGGACAAATGTTCGTTTTGATGAAAAAACTCTCAAAACCTTTGGCGGCATCAATGTGTGCGAGGATAGTGCAACTGGTGAGCTTTGCATGTCGGAAAACATGAGCTCACACCTTTTTCCCTCCCTTGGTGTGAGAAATGCACGCTCTGTGGTAGCTTCATCTGAGCGCATCATCAACGGCATGGGCAGCTTTGAGGGGTGCATCTACACTTCATACACGCCCGATGCCAAGCAGATTTATTTTACCTTTGGAGGAGTAGATTATGACCTCACCTCATATTCGGCTTCAAATGATTTCACCAAAGAGCGCAAATTTGCATCACTATCAGACACCATTCTCATTGTGCCCGACAATGTTGTATTTTCGGTCAAAACAAAAAAACTTGCCAAAGCAACACTAACCCACATTCAGGATGCAACAACTGCTAAAACCAAGTTTCGCTCCGAGGCACCAAGTTCGAGCATACTTGACTCACAAACTATTGATTACATCGGCACACTTGACTCAAACAAGCTGAGCATAAGGAATCTTTCGTATACCTATTCAGGCTACTCGCGAGTGTTTAACTATGCTTCTTTTCCTGACATCTTCAAAGCGGGAGTTGTAATTAATCTAAAGCTCAGCGTTTATGCCAGTAGCTATGATGACTCTTCGGCATACTATGCCTTCATCGATAAAATGGCGGCGGGTATCACCCTCAAAATAAAATCGGTCACCCCTTCAAAGCATATGGTGTCGTCAGGTGTAATAACTGAGACCATCGGTCTTAATTTTGATGACAATTCCATAAACCTTAGCGGATTGGGCAATGTATATGTGCGAAGCTTCACCGTAGAGAGGGCCATGCCAGAGCTTGAGAGCATATGTGCCTATGACAATAGAGTATGGGGCATATCAGGCAAGACGGTGTATGCCTCAAAGCTTGGTGATGCAACTGAATGGAATGATTTTTCGGTCGATAGCTACGGCACGCTTCCATATGCATCATTTAGCACCGAGGCGCCCACCGAAGGCAAATTCACCGCCATTGTGCCATATGGCAACTACATATATGCCTTCAAAGAAAATGCAATCCACAAAATATATGGCGACGAGCCCGATGAGTACACTCTTCACACCGATATTTGCAGGGGAGTCGGTGAAGGTATGACAGATTGTGTGAGCATTGGTGCATCAAGCATTATATATGCATCTTCAGATGGCGTATACATCTACAGGGGCGATTATCCGCGTAAAATATCGCAAAGCATAGGCAAGCTGCCCACGCCGATTTCGGCAGCGGCGACCGAAGAGTTCTATTATATTCTGTGTAGCCAAAATGGCAGAAAGCTCATCTATGTGTATGACCTAAGGCGCGGCATATGGCACCGGGAGACTGCGCCTGATGAAAGCTTGCTTCTTACCTCGGCATCAAACGAGGTGTATCTGGCAGCAGGGGGCACGCTATGGTGCCTTACCCAAAGCTCAGATGATGAAAGTGGCGAGCGCATTGTGCGCTGGAAGATGCGCATGAGAGTGGACGATCGTCTGTTTGGCAAAAAAGGCTATGGCAGGCTCGCTATTCGCTATTCGCTCGGGCGCGATGCCTCATTCACAGTGAGAGCCATCTATGATGACTCCAGCAGGGGAGCTGTGTGCGGAGCGCGCTATGACGAAGCAGACTCATCGGGTGCAAGCTTGCTGCTGCCCATAAAGCGTTGTTTGTGGTTTGAACTGGAATTTTCGGGCAGAGGTGAATTTGTTTTAAAAAGCATGAGCCTTAAATTTTACAGAGGCAGTGAAATATAAAGGAGATGATATCAGATGTCAACATATTTTACAAAAAAGAAACTTATTGATGACAACAAGGATTTGTATGTTTCGCAGTATGACAAAAACCTTGGTGTAGCAGAGCTTGAGGGCATCATAGAAGCCAAAAGGAACTATAACAAGGCAAAAGAAGCAGGTGACACCTTTGGCATGAAAGCAGCCAATGACAAAGCCAACAACATCAGAAAATCCAAAGGCAGCTATACGGGCGGAGGTGACGGCAGCGAATATAACCCAATTGCCCGACCGTATGAAATAAGAATAAAGCGAAGCTACTCCTCACCCTATAGTGATGACAAAAAACGCACCCTTGGTCTGATTGCAGACAAGGCAGAGTTTTCGTATAATCCCGAAAAAGATCCGATTTTTAAAATTTACAAAGACCTCTACACAAGCCTTGGTGAAGATGCCTACGAAAGGGCGCTTGCTGAAAGTGCACTTCGCACAGGCGGCGTCGCAAGCACGAGTGCTGTATCTGCTGCAGCTCAGGCACGCAACAAATACAACACCATGATCACAGCCAAAATTCCCGAGCTTTATGAGGCGGCATATGACAAATATTCTTCGGAATATGACAGACTCTATCGTCAGCTTGAACTTATTTCTGACCTCGATGACAGAGAGTACAAAAGATACCGCGACTCGGTGGATGATTTTGAAGCTGACAGAGAATATTATTACCGCAAAGACAAAGACCTTGCCCAGAGTCTTGCCAAGCAGTATGAGTTTGACTCAGAGCTTGAATACGATTTGCAAGCAGATGCCTACAAGCGCGAGCGCGATGCAGCCGATGACAGCAAGTGGTATGCCGAATTTGAGGACAAGAGCCACCGTGATACGGTTGACTCGGCAATAAACCTTGCTAAAATCCTCTATGGCAAAACACCTGTTTCCGGCTCGGTTGTTAATATGCTCATAGAAATGATGAAATAATTTATATGCAATAAAGCCGCAAAGCATTTGCTTTGCGGCTTTATTCATGCTAATGTATATTCAGTTTGTTTCGCAAGCGGCACCACAAAGTTAAATGCATCATGCACCACTTCAAATTCGGTTTTGCCTGCATCAATGATTTCGCCATCAATACAAAGCCTGATTTTGCCATCATTGGGAGTTATCGTTACTTTTTTGCATTTTTGAGATGTAATGACATCTGCTGCCCTTTTTAAGCCGATAAAGCTTCCTTTCATATAGTAGGGGAGCAGCGAAATGAATTTCAGGTGCGACATATTTTTAATTATGTTGATGTTTATCAGTCCGTCATTGACTCTTGCAAGAGGATTGCTTTTAATGCCACCGCCGCAAAAGCATCCATTTGCCACCGAGGTAAGCAGCAGCTCTCCATCGTGACAGAGCCTACCGTCAAGCTCTATTTTTATGTTTGTGCCTTTTTTCTTTATGAGAGTGACTATGATTGACAAAAAATATGCCATAGATCCTGATGCAAAGGTCTTGGTTTTGATTTCGGTGGTTTTATCTGCTACAGCGCAATCAAAACCGATGTTGAACATGTTGGCGCAATATCCTTCTTTTATTTTGCCATCAATACATGTGCGATAGTGGATTGCGTCGCATTTTACACTGGTGCCTGTAAGCTGCATTGCAATGCTTTCAAAGCATGCACCAGAGCCGAAATTGCGGCAAAAATCATTGCCTGTGCCCATTGGCAAAACTCCTGCCTCGGAGCCATCAAATCCTATGATGCCGCCGAGCACCTCGCCCAATGTACCATCGCCGCCGCAGGCTATAAAGCGTGCACTGCCATGCTCTTTGCAATATTGCCTCACAAAGTGCTCACCATCACCTGGAGCCTCGGTTACATAGAATGAGGCATCGGCATTTAGCTTAGCTGCTATAGATTCTATAGAATCTATAAGCTTGGCAATATCGTTGCCTTTACCTGCCTGGGGGTTTATTATGAATATTGTCTTCATACGGCTTCCTCTTTTGTGGGGTGGTTTTACTCTTTAAAAAAGTATATCATATATTTGTACAAAGTGCAACATCTTGTATATTCATAGGAGCTTTAGCCAAGTTTGAGAAGCGCCATGGCTTCTCATGCCCGCAGGGCACAAAAAAACAAGCCCTCTGCTGAGAGCTTGCTTTTTTATGACCCCTACGGGATTCGAATGCCCCGAGGGTACTTCCTCGCTGTGCTCGGGCGCCCACGCGCGCACAAGGTTTGAGCACTGAACAATTTGTATATTCATAGGAGCTTTAGCCAAGTTTGAGAAGCGCCATGGCTTCTCATGCCCGCAGGGCACAAAAAAACAAGCCCTCT